>JBKPMX010000021.1:0-12098 GCA_046765655.1 Acidobacteriota bacterium | reverse complement strand
GTACTGAATTGCGTGACCCGAACTCATACGAAATGATACGAAGTTAGCCATCTAAGACGACCATTATCAACGGCTCAGGATAACCGCCAGAGACGCAGAGAACGCGGAGGTCGCGCAGAGAAAAAATCCAAACTGCGACCGCCCGCTTTCCTCTAGTGATTCACATCAATGTTCAGCGGCTTAATGTCTGGCGGGATAAAACGTCGATCGACCAGCTCGCTCATCGGGATCGAACGTTGAAGAATACCCACCTTCACACCCATGTCGTTGATCTTCTGCAACTCTTCATCCGTGGGCGTTAGCATGCGATAACTCACGCGGTCGGGAGGTTGCGTCAACACGTACCGAAGCACCTTCTCGTCCTGTCGAAAATAGGGCGACACCACTTTCGCTGCCTCTAGTCGATGGCCGTCCGCCCATTCGCCACTCTCGGCAATACCCCGAACCAGATCGTATACAACCGCAGGTCGCTCGTTAATCAACTTTTCGGTGACGACTAAAACGCACGAAATGAAATGCGGCCAAATATCCTTCGCGTGGTAAAGAACACGGCCACTGCCGTCAAGCTCTGCCTTTGCCGCATGTGGCTCACCGACGAAGTAAGCGTCGATAGCATGTGCTGCGAGTGCACCCGGCATGTCTGGCGGTGGCAGTTCGACGAAACGTATCTCATCAACACCGACGCCCTGGTCCTCCATCAACTTACGAATCACCAAATACTGATTGCTGTACTTGCTGGGAATTGCGAACGTCTTGCCTCGCAAGTCGCGCAAACTGGCAGCGGGAAGATCCTTTCGAACTATCACTGTGGATCCATCGCGGTGTCCCAGATAAACGATTTTGACGGGTACGCCTTGTTCACGCAGCTTCATCGCCAACGGCGCAATCATGAAAGTTGCATCCAGACGTCCACCTTTCACTGACTCAACTACGGTGGGAAAATCCGTAAACCTCTGCGACTCAAACCGATTAGTTGTGCTCGTGCGGGTAGCGAAGTCTGTGACCGGGCAAGTGAGATGACAGGTGACAGGGAGATAGCCCACTTTCAATTCCATCCGGCTGTTCTCTGCTTTACCTTGAAGGGCCTGTCGCAACGATTCATAGCGCCAGGGTTTGAATCGCAAAACTGCCAACACCGCGATGACGGCAATGACGCCGAGTGTCCAACGGGCTATGGGTGATCGCAGCATATCGAAATCTCCTTCAGGCGACAGGCGTTTCTAAAAATGATTGCGCTTGGCTTCCTTCCAGCCCGAGTTCCATCAAGACGCAATGAACAGCCTCAACGACGGCAGGGTGCGTTGGTTCCCGCGGGCGCTCCAGTTGTGGCCGCAGTTCTCTGCAGATCCGAGCGGGTCGATCAGACATTACAATAATCCGATCCGCTAGTTGCGCGGCTTCTTCTATGTCATGCGTGACCAGAACAACTGTGCGCGGCAGTTCTTTAAGCATCCGTGCTAGTTCGCGACGCATGCGGAGGCGGGCCAAATAATCGAGCGATGAAAAAGGTTCGTCGAGAAGCAGGACATCCGAATCGCCGGCGAGGGCTCTAGCGAGTTCGACTCGCTGCCGCATTCCTCCCGACAATTGATGTGGATAGTGCGAAGCAAACTCATCGAGCTTTATCAAACGCAGCATCTTCTCGAGTTGGTTGGCGCGCTCCTTATCATCGTCGATATTCCGTAATCCAAGCGCGATATTCTGTGCGACAGTTTGCCAGGGAAAAAGGCTGTCAGTCTGGTACACCATTCGAACACGGCCGGAGGAAATTACCTGGCCTGCAGTAGGTTTCAAAAAACCTGACAACAGATTTAAGAGCGTTGTCTTTCCGCAACCGGATGGACCAACGACGGCGACAAACTCACCGCGTGAAATCTCAAGCGTGAGATCCCGAAATACGTGGATGAAGTCGAACTCAACTGACACGTTTTCGGTCGCGAGCGCTTTATCGTTCATAGCCCCATCTAACGCTACTGATCTTCATCAACCTGACGAGTATGCGGTCGATGATTACACCGATTACGCCGATAACAATCATTCCCACGACCAGCAGATCCATTCGCAACCCGTTGCGCGCATCCCAAATTGCAAAGCCGAGGCCATCACGTCCCGCGATCATTTCGGCGGCAACCACGACAAGCCAGGCAAGACCGGCGGTCACTCGAAGCGAGGTGATTACCTGCGGCGCGATTGCCGGCAGGGTGACCTTCATTAGCAATTCAGCCCCACTGAAACTGTAATCGCGAGCTACGCGAAAGTAGATCGAGGGAATAGCAGCAACTGCGCTAACCGTGGCAACGACAATCGGGAAAAAGCATGCCATGACGATCAGAAAGATGGCCGGCAGATCGCCAATGCCAAACCAAAGAATTGCAAAAGGTATCCAGGCGAGTGGGGAGAGACTGCGAAAAAAGTTAATCGCCGGCAGCAGCGCAACACGCGAGCGGACGTGATGGCCCATCCACAAACCTGTGGGCAGGCCCAGAATAACTGCGAGCAGAAATCCGCACGAGACTCGAAAGAGTGACGCAATCAGATCATCGAGAAGTCGTCCGCTACGGAGTTCAATGCCGAACCCACGAGCAACGGCAACGGGTGACGGAAAAGCTGACTCCGGAAAAACACCCAGGCGAGACAAGCAAAACCAGATAGCGAGCCCTATCAATAAAACGAACAGCGGTAGCAGTCGGACTGCAACTGGTACGTGCTTTTCAGTCATGCACTCTTCGCCAGGATCCGTTCTTGATTCGCCAGTATGCGCTCCTGGTTCGCGATGATTGCGTCAAGCTTGCCTTGATTGGCAATAATCGTTTGCTGGTTAGACATGATTGCATGCTGGTTTTTCAACGCTTCATCCAGTTTCGCTTGATTAGCTTCAATCCGTTTTTGGTTTGCAAGAATGGCGCGCTGGTTAGCCAATATCTCGTCAGTCGACATATCGGTTCTCCTATCTCTGGGTGTTTGTGAATGGCGAAGTGAGCCGGGGCATTATAGCGATCACGTCCTTACGTCGCCTATAAATTAATTCCGTTTTACTAGTAGTCATACTTTAGTTGGAGATAGGGCTTAGCCGAACGGTGGAGAAGCGATGGGTGAAGATTGTGCTATCTTCGTGCTTCATTGTGCAGCACTGCCAGTAATTTCAATCCTTCAAAAGAATCTTCTGACTTGTAATTGCTGTTCAGAAATCTAAATCAGATGATCGATCTGTCCTGTTACTTCAGGTGGATATCGGTCTGTCTTCTTCTCCTTATTGCGTTAATGGGATCGACGTGTCGTCGCTCTGAGCAGCTGCCAACCAAATCATCCAGGGAGTACAACGATATTGTTCGGACGTTTTACGTTGGACTCGCTGCATTACAGGTGGGTCATGACGTTCAAGCTGACGCCAAACTTCAGCAATTTACGACGCTTGCGCCTGATGAACCGGCCGGATGGGCCAACTGGGGACTGCTCGCCTTGCGCCAAAGAAATTTCGACGTTGCCGCTGAGAGATTGGAGCGAGCCCGAACACTCGCGCCGCAAAACGATCAAATCCAGTACCTCATAGGGTTACTTGAAAGCAGTCGCGGACGTTCGACTGAAGCGATTGCCGCATTGCGGAAAGCCGTTGAGATAAATCCCAAGAACCTGATTGCCACCTACAAACTTGCGGAAGAGGTAGAGCGTCAAGGCGACGAAAACTCGGCGGCCGAATATGAGCAACTGATTCGTAAGATGCTGGAAGCGCAACCTGATAACCTCGCGGTGCTGCTCGAGCTCGGTCGTGTATCGGCGAAGCGCGGCGACGTCGAAACATTGCGTCGGGTTACTAAGACGATCTCCGAGCGCGCTGCCACTTGGCCCACCGAAATTCAGCAACAAGTAAATGAAGTGCAATCGGCGTCATCTGGGTCTGACGCCGCGACGCGAATTACATTTCTGCGCAACATGATGCTGCGCGTGCCTGAGTATCGTCGCGATCTTAGCGATATCAAACCACCGCCGGGTGAAGAAGCGATCCCATTTACGCGTTTCGTGCGACTCGAGACGCCCAAATTCTCTCCAGCTGTGGCCGATACCGAACTTGAGTTTTCAACTAAGACCATAGACGGTTTCAAAATTGCCGCGAGTTGGATTGGAGCCGTATCACTCGACAGCAAGAGTGGCCCGACCGTTGTAGTCGCGAACCGGCGCGAGGTTCAGGTCGGTACGGCGCCGAGTTTCTCGTTTCCGAGTGGGTCATCTTCAGCTTGGCCAGGCCCAGACGCGATTTTACCGATCGACTTTAATTACGATTTTAAAAGCGACTTAGTGTTGGCCGGTGCAGGCGGTGTTCGTTTCATGAGGAATGATCAGAACACGTTCACCGATGTGACCGCACAGACAAAACTTCCTACCCCAGTCGTCAACGGCAACTACGTTGCAGCCTGGGCTGCCGATATCGAAGCCGACGGAGATCTCGACGTTGTGTTGGGATCGCAACAGGGGCAAGTAACCGTATTAAGAAATAATGGTGACGATAGTTTCCTTGCGGTTCAGCCATTCAACGGCATCTCGGGCGCGATCGGCTTCGCCTGGGCGGATCTTGATGCGGACGGCGATCCAGATGCTTCACTGATCGACGGCGCGGGAAAGCTTCACGTCTTTACAAACGAGCGACAAGGTCAGTTTCAGGAACGGGCACTTCCATCGACTCTCCAGTCTGTGCGCACGATCAATGTTGCCGACATCAACACCGATGGGGTTTTGGATCTTGTTGCAGTCGACACAACTGGAGCAATTATTCGCATCTCGGATCACAATGAGGGTCGTGACTGGCAAACAGCGGAAATTGCGCGCGTTGATCCAACCGGAGTACTTCAATCGAGTTGCCGTTTACGGGTTGCCGACATGGATAACAATGGCGGCCTGGATCTGATCTTAGCGTCGTCGACGACAGACGGTATGACTTTCGGCGTACTACTTTGGCTAAGCAAGGATGACGGCAGTTTCGCCCCGTCAATCCAACCCCTTGCGAACTTGCGTGTATTTGATGTCGCAGACCTTGATGCTGACGGCCGACTTGATTTGGTCGCACTCTCGTCTAATCAGCCCGTTTTCGGATCGAATCACGGGTCGAAAAATTATCACTGGCAAGTCGTTCGGCCACACGCGAGTCAGGCAAGCGGTGATCAGCGCATCAACCCGTTTGGCGTCGGCGGTGAAATGGAAGTTCGTGCGGGACTGCTGCTTCAAAAACAAGTAATCAATGGACCAATTGTTCATTTCGGTTTAGGCGATCAAACGAGTGCAGATGTGGTTCGTGTGGTTTGGCCGAATGGGACCGTGCGTGCTGAGTTCGAAGTCAAAGCCGATCAGGAGGTGGTTACTGAACAGCGGCTGAAGGCTTCGTGTCCATTTCTCTTCGCCTATAACGGCAAGCGAATGGAGTTTCTGAAGGATGCGGCCCCGTGGGGTTCTGCGATTGGATTGCGCATCAATACTCTTGGTTCAGCAAAGATCGCCGCGACCGGAGAATGGTACAAGATCGGGAGAGAGCAACTTGTACCGCACGATGGATACTACGACGTTAGAATCACCGCTGAGTTGTGGGAGGTTTACTACTACGACTACGTTGGGTTGATGGCTGTCGATCATCCGGAGGGTACGGAAGTTTTTGTTGACGAGCGATTCGTAGTTCCTCCCGAAAAACTCGGATACACGACTGTTCGCACGCCGCACAAGATCGCGAAAGCAACCGACGACAAGGGGCAAGATGTCACGGACGTGGTCGCAGAGCTTGATAACCGAGCGCTGGCTAATTTTGGTCGGGGCCAGTATCAGGGTTTGACGCGCGATCATTACATCGAGGTGGAACTCGGCGAAGATGCCCCCAAGAGTGGACCGCTTTACCTGATCGGTCGGGGCTCAATTCACGACACTGAATCATCCCTCAACGTAGCAATCACGCAAGGAACACGCTGGCAGGCACACCCGATGAGTTTGGAAGTCCCAGACGGAGCCGGCGGCTGGAAAGTTGTGCAACCTAATCTGGGTTTCCCTGCTGGACGGAAGAAAACGGTTCTTTTCAATCTCACAGACATTTTTGTGCCAAATACGCCACGGCGCGTTCGCATTCGCACGACGCTTGAAATCTATTGGGACCAACTACTATGGGCGGAAGGTCTCTCAAATGATCAGACAAAGACGGTAACGTTGAGTCCCGCTGGGAGTGATCTTCACTATCGCGGTTATTCAGCGATCAGCCGACCAGACGCAGGCGCGCCAGCTCCCGAGATTCCTGATTACGAACAAGTCGAAGCGACGAAGCAGAGTTGGCGCGATCTTATCGGTTACTACACGAGATACGGCGACGTCAATGAATTGCTGCGAGGTATTGATGACCGCTACGTCATTGTCGCCTCCGGTGATGAGTTGGCGCTACGCTTTCCGGAACAACCTGCCCCGCCCGCCGGTTGGGTGCGAGATTACATATTTATGGGAGATGGCTGGATCAAAGACGGCGATTACAATTCGACATTTTCCAAAACGGTTTTGCCTTTGCCGTATCACGCGAAGCAGGAATACGTCGAGAAGCCAACTCGTCTTGAGGATGAATGGGTCTACAAACAATTTCCGAACGACTGGGTAAACTATCACACACGTTACGTCGCCCCGGATTCATTCAGAAACGCGTTGAGGATTAGGTAGTGGCTTATATTTGTAGGGGCGTCCCTCCGTGGGCGCCCAGTTTCTTGGGGTTTGAGGATTCGCGACATTGACGGGCGCCCACGGAGGGACGCCCTTACAAATATTCCGCTATCGAGGATTCGTTAGCCTTGAAGGCACCAAGTCGAACAATACGGATTGTGCTGCTCGTGATTTTTCTCGGACTGATCGCGATCCCAATTGTGTTGAAAAGATTGGATGCGCGGCGCCAGGGAGAGGCGAACAAGCTGAACACAGAACTTGCGTTCAGCCGTTATGGGTTTTATCTCCAGGAAGTCGCCTCACCTTCGGGCATCGCCTTCGTTCACAAAGCGCCAACGTTGGATCCAAAACTTAATCACATAATGCCTCAGGTGGCTTCGATGGGGGCGGGCGCTTCGATCGTTGATTTTGATCGAGATGGCTGGCAAGACATCTATCTCACCAATTCAGGTGAGGGAAGTAAGAATAGTCTCTATCGGAATCTTGGCAATGGAACTTTCAAAGACGTTGCCGGAGAAGTCGGCGTTGCTGATGTGAATCAGGCCGGTACTGGCGTTTCAATGGGCGCCGTGTGGGGCGATTACGACAACGACGGCTACGAAGATCTGTTTCTCTACAAGTGGGGACGGCCGGAGTTGTTTCACAATGATGGTGGACGCGCCTTCAGGAATGTAACCGCCGAAGCCAACTTGCCTGGCTGGATAAATGCAAACACAGCGATCTGGTTTGATTACGATCGCGATGGTCTCGTCGATCTCTTCGTGGGTGGCTACTACTCCGAAGACGTCAATCTGTGGCATCTGACGACGACGCGTATGATGCCCGAGAGTTTTGAGTACGCGAAGAACGGTGGACGCAAGTACCTTTTCCATAACCTCGGTAGTGGCAGGTTTGAAGAAGTCAGCGAGAAGGTTGGTATCAATACGCGTCGCTGGGCCTTGGCTGCGGCAGCGGCAGATCTCAGAGGGAGTGGCAATCAGGATCTATTTATCGCGAACGACTACGGAGTTTCTGAACTCTTCTTCAACGATGGCAAGCAGTTCAAAGATGTCGGCGAACAAAGTGGCGTCGGGTTCGCACCGAAGAGTGGGATGACAGCAGCAGTCGGTGACATTCTCAACCAGGGTCGTTACTCGATATACGTTTCGAACATCTCGGAAGACGGCGTGCTCATCCAGGGCAACAATCTCTGGGTGCCAAAAGAAAATACAGCTGGCGATAAAGTCGAATACGAGAATCTGGCGCGCGAGTTAGGAGTTGAACTCGGCGGCTGGAGTTGGGGAATGCAGTTCGGAGATCTGAATAACGATGGAACTCTGGACATCTACTTAACTAATGGTTACGTCTCCGCTGATCGCAACAAGAGTTACTGGTACGACTTCTCAAAAATCGCCGGCGGAAACAGCACGATCATTAGTGATGCTGCGAACTGGCCGCCGATGGAAGGACGAAGTCTTTCTGGTTATCAACATAAGCGCGTCTGGATAAACGATGGCGCTGGTCGCTTCGTTGATGTCGCGCAGGCAGTTGGAGCAACGGATACTAACGACGGGCGTGCTGTTGTTATGGCCGATCTGTGGAACCGGGGAGTGCTTGATGTAATCGTGACGAACCAGCGCGGTCCATTGCTGCTTTACAAGAACACGGTGTCACCAACAAACACATGGATCGATTTTGAGCTCGAAGGGACAAAAAGCAATCGGAGTGCTATCGGAGCTGAAATCAAACTGTTTTGGAACGGTAAGGTGCAGGCGCAGACGGTTTCCGGTGGCAGCGGATTTTGCAGTCAGAATCAAAGACGCCTTCACTTCGGATTGGGTAAAGGTGTGCAGGCAGAAAAGGCCGAGATTCGTTGGCCATCAGGTGTGGTCCAAACTATTGATAAGCCATCTATCGGTCAACTCCATCGTCTGAAGGAGCCCGCATGAGTGAAGTAGCGCTCCATCCACCAGTTGAAACGCGTGAGCGAAAGTTTCGTTTCGACAACCGGTACGTTGCCCCACTCTTCATCACCTGCATTCTTCTCGTGGGCCATCTCTCATATGGGATTCTGGAAAGCTACAAGAAGACTGCGCTGGCAATATTAGTTGCGATCATTGCTGAGTTGATTCTTGGTCGAATCTTCTTCGGCAAATGGCTGAATCTCGCGAGTGCTTATATTACGGGAATTAGCGTCGGCATCCTTGTGCGTTCGCCTGCTTACTGGCCCTACGCGCTGTGCAGTGCGATCTCGATCATGTCGAAGTATGTACTGCGAGTTAAGAATCGGCACATTTGGAATCCTTCGAACTTCGGTATTGCAGTATTGCTTCTGCTGGCGCCGGAGACGATGGCCGTGCTCAGCATTCAGTGGGGGAATAACAAGTGGCCGATCATTGTGATCTGGATTCTTGGATCGATCATCATCTGGCGCGCGCGACGATTTCACATATGCGCGACTTATGTTGCCTTCTTTTTTGTTTTTGCGTTCTTGCGCAGTGCGATCACGGGTCATCCATGGCAAGCAGAGGTTGCGCCTATCACTGGTCCCATGTATCAGCTGTTTGTCTTCTTCATGATCACTGATCCCAAGACGACTGTTCGAACAAAGGTGGGTCAGTGTGTCGTGGTATTTTTTGTCGCGCTTGCAGAATTCTTCTTGCGGTTGAGCGAAGTGGTCTACGCGCCGATCTTTGCTTTGTTTCTCGTCGGTCCGGTGGCCAACCTGATTGAGATCTGGTGGGATTCATTCAGTACCGTTCGCGGTAGCGGACGGCCAGAACTCAAGGCTCGACAGTAGGCCAAACAAATTATCTCGCGCGATGGCGTCCGCTACCGCGGACGGTACTGAATTCAATGAAAATTCCCTGTATCGCCATCTGTCTCATTGTCCTTCTGTTTGCGGTTGGCTGCCGAAAAGCCGATGCGCCCGCCGTAGCGACGCCGTCATCGGAAGCTGCCTTAGCAAGTCCATCACCTTCGCCGACTGCAAGTGTGCCGCGGCCTTCTGGTCCAATCGAGTTTACCGACGTCACCAATCAGGCAGGCATTCGTTTCAAACACAACAGCGGCGCGTTCGGAAAAAAATATCTTCCGGAAACGCTCGGTACTGGTGGCGCCTTTCTCGATTATGATAACGACGGTTGGCAGGACATTGTACTCGTCAATTCATCTGACTGGCCCGAACACAAAACCGCTAAATCGTTCCTTGCTCTTTACCACAACAATCAAAATGGAACATTCACTGATGTCACTCATCAGTCGGGGCTGGCAGTCGAAATGTATGGCATCGGTCTGGCAGTCGCGGACTATGACAACGATGGCAACGACGACTTGTACGTAACATGTGTTGGTCCAAACCACTTGTTTCGAAATCTTGGAAACGGGAAGTTTTCTGACGTCACTGCTCGCGCGGGCGTTGGCGACCCGGGTTTTTCGACAAGCGCTGCCTGGTTCGATTACGACAACGATGGAAACCTGGATCTATTCGTCGCCAATTACGTTGAATGGAGCGTCGAAACGGATCAGCTGTGTTCACTCGATGGGAAGAACAAATCTTACTGCACACCTCAATCTTACAAGGGCCAGAGCTCAACTCTTTATCGCAACAAAGGCAATGGGACTTTTGCGAATGTCACGCAGGCTGCGAAATTGAATGATCCAACCAGCAAATCACTCGGCGTCGTGATGCTTGACTATAACGGCGACGGATGGATGGATCTGTTCGTCGCGAACGACACCGAGCCCAACAAGCTCTACAAAAACAATGGCAACGGAACGTTCACAGACGAAGGAGTTGCAGCGGGCGTAGCGTTTAGCGAGTCGGGAACTGCGCGAGCGGGAATGGGTGCTGATGCCGGCGACTTCGACGGTTCCGGTAGACCCGGAATCGCAGTCGGCAACTTTACGAATGAGAGCATGGCGCTTTATCGGAACGATGGAACCGGTCTGTTTACGGACGAGGCTCCGAATTCCGGAATTGGAAAGATGTCGGCACAGTCGCTCACGTTTGCGGTGTTTTTCTTCGACTATGATCTTGACGGCTTGCTCGACGTGTTCGCCGCGAATGGCCACGTTTCAGACGACATCAGCGTGGTTCAACCGAATGTGAAATACGCACAACCGCCGCACCTATTCCACAACAAAGGGAAGAAGAAGTTCGAAGAGGTCACTACGAAACTGGGCCGCGCTCTCCAGCGGTCGATCGTCGGTCGCGGCGCGGCTTACGGCGACTTCGATAATGATGGCGATTTGGATCTGTTGATTACTGCTAACAACGGTCCCGCGCGATTGCTGCGAAACGACAACGCCAATCAGAATGATCTGGTGCGCATTAAAACTGTCGGCGCACGATCTAACCGGGACGGGATCGGCGCGAAGTTGACGCTTAAGACCTCAAAAGGTGCGAAGCTATTCAGTATGGTGAAGACGGGGTCGAGTTACTTATCGCAAAGTGAATTGCCGGTGACGTTCGGACTTGGACCACCCGAGGAGGGTAGGACTCTCAGTTTGGAGATACAGTGGCCGAGTGGGCAGAAGGATGTGATTAACGACTTGAAGGCAAATCAGTTTGTCGTGGTCCAGGAAGCGAAGGGCCTGGTATCAGCAACGCCAATCGTGTTTGCTAAACCCGCGCCGTCACCGTCGCCCTCGGTGCAATCAACTCAGAAGTAAAACGACACAACCGAGCTTGATCAACTCTCCGCGCAGCCTCAGCGTTCTCTGCGTCTCGGCGGTTAAACTGATCTCCCCCAAAATCGGGACGAACTCGGAACGGCCCGCTTATCATCATGCGTTGTTTCGTTCCAGGCCCGACTAATGAACCTCCCAAGATAACCGCAGAGACGCAGAGCACGCGGAGGTTGCGCAGAGAGTTGAATGTTGAATCAGTCTCGCCCAACGCCCAACGCGTCCGCGACGCGATTGATGTAATTGAACCACGACGCGATCAGGGTGATCTGGAGAATTCCTTTGTCATCAAAACCGACGGCGCGCAGCTTCTCATGATCGCGCGGCGAAATGCGTGTCGCATCTTTCGTTATCTGCACCACATAATCCAACATCACACGATCCTGTTCGCTGATAGGAGCAGTCTTATAGTCTGCTTCAAGAGCGCTCACCATCTCCTGGTCTAATGTAACGCGACGCAGAAACTCTGCGTGAGATTCAATTCAATAAACGCACCGGTTAGTGACTGAAACCATTGTCGCGATCATCTCGTGCTGCCGGCGAACGAGAGGTAGATCAGGCGACATCAAGGACCCAAAAGTGGAGAACGCGTGGAAGAGAGCGTCGGGGATGAGACTGTGCGACTCCACGATCCCTGATGACTCGCCCCCAGGTGTCGGATGGACCGGCGTCGCGTACTCGATAGGATACAAATGTCGTTGAGATTCAGCTGCCTGCTTCACCTTTTCATCTTGTGATGGCGAAACGGTTTTGATCCA
>JBKPMX010000020.1:0-11748 GCA_046765655.1 Acidobacteriota bacterium | reverse complement strand
GAACGACTCTCACTCGAAGACCTGCCGTTTCGGGCAGTCCTTCTTCGCTTGAAATAAACTTCTTAATCTCCGTGGCCGCATTTTCAGTGACATTCAAAGCCACTGCGGGCGCTGTGGTTGCTGACATTTCGTTTTCTTCCTCTCCCTAATACTTTGTTGGTGTTTTCTACTTTGTCCTTGGTACTTTGTGCCGCTCGCAAAGAACGAAGAACAAAGCTCAAAGATCTAAGGCCAAAGGCCGTGTTTATCTTATTGTCCTTTGCCCAAAACGACAAGTTCGGGTTTCATCGCCTCGATCGACACCTGCCGCGCCACCTCTTCGGCTACCTTCTTAAACGCCTGGGCCTGTGGCGAATCGGGGTGGCTCACAACGACGGGCACGCCCTTGTCTCCACCTTCGCGAACCTCCATACCTAACGGAATCGCGCCGAGAAATGGCACGTGATACATATGCGAAAGCCGCTGCCCGCCGCCTTCGCCAAAGATGTTGTACCGAGTTCCGGTGTCGGGAGCGACGAAGTAGCTCATGTTCTCAACAACGCCGAGAACTGGAATCGCGACGGTTTCGAACATCCTTAGAGCGCGTCGAACATCTGCGACGGCGACATCCTGGGGAGTCGTGACCAGAACTGCGCCCTGCACTGGGACCAGCTGCGCCAGGGACAACTGAACATCGCCTGTACCCGGAGGCATGTCCACGATCAGATAATCGAGCTCACCCCATTTCACGTCTGACAGGAACTGTTTCACGAGCCCGTGAAGGATAGGACCTCTTACAATCATTGGCTTGTCGCCGGGTTGCAGTAGGGCCATCGACATCAACTTCACGCCGTAGGCCTCAATCGGAATCAGACGATTGCCGTCGATCTCGGGCCGCGCGTCGCTGGCACCAAGCATCAATGGAACATTTGGACCATAAACGTCAGCGTCCATCAAACCGACACGAGCACCATCCAGTGCAAGCGAAACGGCGACGTTCACCGCCACGGTTGATTTGCCAACGCCACCCTTCCCGGACGAAACAGCAATGATGTTTCTGATCCCTTCAATGACGACCTTCTCGCCCAGCCCTCGACCTTTGGGTACCTCGGCGTCCATCTTTACTTCCACGGACGTGACTCCCGGAACACCGAGAACCAGGTCGCGGGCGGCGCTTTCCATTTCAGCTTTCACCGGGCATGCAGGGGTCGTTAAGACGATGCGAAAAGAGACGGCGCCACCGTTGATCTTCAGATCTCGAACGAATCCGAGTGCGACAATATCCTTATGTAGATCGGGATCATTTATTTGCCGCAAAGCGTCAAGGATTGCTTCTTCGTTTGTTTGAGTCATATTGTTCTAATTCTGCCGGTGCTTTGAACGGAAAAGCGTAGCTGATCCGGAGTTGTTTGCCAAACCGCGACGCTGGATCAGGTCAGAACAGGAGCGAAGCGACTGCCGCGTCGACTGTCAACAGATCGCCGTCGTCAAAAGGCAGTCGCTTCGCTCCTGTTCTGACCTGACTCGCCTCTTGAGAATTCACGCGATTTCGCCTAAATGTGGAACTGATGATGTCTGTGAATGACCACTTTTTTCAGCCGCGCAACGTCGGCGATGCTGGCGAGCCCAGCTTTGTAGGACGAGCAGCGTCGACGGAATGTGGCGCGGTGGTTCGCGTGTCGATTCAGATTGATGAGCAGCACCGAATCGCTGACGCAAAATTCAAGGCGGCCGGCTGCAGTGGTCTGATCGCTTCGTTGTCATTATTGACCGAGCGCATAAAAGGATTGACACCAGCCGACGCGGCCGTGATTGCGCAAACGCCGGCAAGTATCCTTGAAGAAGCCGATGTGAGTTGCGTCAGACTAGGGTGCGACGCATTTGTTGCGGCAATTCAGAAGTACAGCGACGCAGTCAGACACGAATGGAATGGTGATGAGGCGTTGATCTGCACCTGTTTCTGCGTTTCAGAGCGGGTGATTGAAACGGAGATCGCAGAGAAGGGACTGGCCACGGTGTCAGAAGTTATCCGGGCGTGTAATGCCGGTGGTGGTTGCGGTTCGTGTCATCCGCTGATTGAAGAGATGCTGGACAGCGTCCGTACTGGTACTTAGTACTTGGTGCTTTGTTCTTTGCACTTTCTTTGTGTTACTAAGGTTCAGGGCGGAAGAACAAAGCACCAAGCACCAAGCACCAAGCACCAAAGAGCGAAGACCGAAGACCAAAGACGAGCTACTATGATTTACCTCGATAACAACGCCACAACGCGCGTCGCTCCTGAAGTAGCTGCGGCGATGCAGCCTTATCTAACAGAACTGTTCGGCAATCCCTCATCTGCTCATGCGCTGGGACGCAAGATGAAAGATGCTGTCGAACACTCGCGTGAACAAGTCGCTTCTTTGATTGGCGCTGACAGCGGTGAAATTGTTTTCACATCATGTGGATCCGAGTCTGACAATTGGGCCATCCGAGGAGCGCTATCCACACAACCAGAGAAGCGACACATCATCACAACGCAGGTTGAGCACGAGGCTGTCAGAAATCTTTGTGCCCTGCTTGAAGAGGAAGGATACGAAGTCACCTGGCTCGGTGTGGATGAACGGGGTGAACTGGATGTAAATGAATTGCGACGTTCATTACGCGCTGACACCGCGCTCGTGTCAGTTATGCTGGCCAATAATGAAACTGGCGTACTGTTTCCCATGAAAACGATTAGCGATATTGTGCGCGAACAATCGTCCGCGTTGTTCCACGTCGATGGAGTCCAAGCGGTGGGCAAGATCCCAATTCATCTGAAGGAAACGAATGTCGATCTCTTCGCTTTGTCTGGTCACAAACTTCATGCGCCGCAGGGAATCGGGGCGATGTACGTACGTTCGGGTGTGACGTTGCCATCGTTCATCGTCGGCGGAGCGCAAGAGCATGGGCGCCGTGCAGGCACATCCGCGGTGCCAAACATCGTAGGGTTAGGCGCAGCTTGCGAGCTCGCGAGCCAATCAGACAATCACGAAGAGATACGCGCGCTTCGTGATCGATTTGAATCCCAGATCCTTAGCAGGATTCCAAATGCGCGCGTGAACGGAGCGCGTGAACACGAGAAACGGTTGCCGAACACTTCGAACATTTCGTTTGAATATGTCGAAGGGCAAAACATCCTGGCGCATTTGGATAAAGCTGGCGTCTGTGTATCCACTGGCTCGGCTTGTCACTCCAGCACGAAGCAATCGTCTCCTACGCTTCGCGCCATGAATGTTCCTTACACGGCAGCTCAGGGCTCGATTAGATTCTCACTCGGCAGATACAACACTGCTGAAGAGGTCGACTACACTCTGAGCATTCTCCCCGGAATCATCGCGGAGTTAGCGGCGATGTCGCCTTACGACAAAGAACTACAAGCACTTTTTGCGTCGCGTTAGTGTGCGAACCCGACGCCGCATTCTCCCCATCTAAAAGTCCGCTTTTGTGGTCTTCGCTTTGCTGGTAGAATCGCGCGTGGAAGTTGTGTTGGGGATTATCACGAAAGTCCACTCCGAAAATTGGCTGGAAGGCCGCGCCAATACCCGTTGACCAACTTGGGCATGCGCAAAAATCCTCGATGAACGGTCACCCGATTGAGGATAGTTTCGCAGCGCCCGCTGAAGAACGAATGTTTGAGAATCAATTGGAAGGGGTTAATTAGAAATCAATGAGCACTGTTATCGAACCGCCTGTCACTTCGGCCGAAAAGAATTTGGAGGAAGTCGAGACCGTGACCATTCGGTTCGCCGGAGACTCCGGCGACGGAATGCAGTTAACCGGCACTCAATTTACGAATACGTCAGCTGTCGTTGGCAACGACATTTCGACCTTGCCCGACTTCCCCGCTGAGATTCGCGCCCCCGCCGGAAGCTTGCCAGGCGTGAGCGGATTTCAATTGAACTTCTCCAGCCAGGACATCAAGACGCCAGGCGATCAGCCGAACGTTTTGGTGGCGATGAATCCTGCGGCGTTGAAAGTGAACCTGCCGGATCTGGAAGAGGGTGGCACGCTTATCATTAACACTGACGGTTTCACTCCGGAGAATTTGAAATACGCGAACTACGCAGCGAACCCGCTCGATGACACGTCACTTGCCGGATATCGCGTCCACAAGTTGCCAATTTCGACGCTCAACATGAACGCGTTGAAAGGCAACGTCGAGCTTTCACGAAAAGAGATCGATCGGTGCAAGAACTTCTTCGCGCTCGGTGTTCTTTACTGGCTTTACGATCGACCGATGGAGAACACACTGAATTGGATTCAAGCGAAATTCAGCAAGAACCCGCAGCTGGCAAAGGCGAACGAGATTGCGCTGAAGACTGGTTATAACTTTGCAGACACCACTGAAGTTTTCACCACCCATTACACTGTTAAGAAGGCGAAGATCGCGCCCGGTAAGTATCGGAAATTGACCGGCAACGAAGCGACAGCAATTGGATTCGTCGCCGCGTCGCAGCTCGCCGGGCGACCGCTTTTCTATGGTTCGTATCCGATTACGCCGGCGTCAGACATTCTCCATGAACTGTCGCGTCACAAGAGTTTTGGTGTTCGAACGTTCCAGGCTGAAGACGAAATCGCAGCGGTATGTTCCGCAATTGGTGCAAGCTTCGCAGGACACATCGGATTGACTGGAACGTCTGGCCCAGGCGTCGCACTCAAACAGGAAGCAATCGGTTTGGCAGTGATGACAGAACTGCCGCT
Source organism: Acidobacteriota bacterium (assembly GCA_046765655.1). Classification (GTDB taxonomy): domain Bacteria; phylum Acidobacteriota; class Blastocatellia; order Pyrinomonadales; family Pyrinomonadaceae; genus PSRF01. The sequence goes on along the minus strand of JBKPMX010000020.1, from coordinate 7,050 downwards.
CGTGATCGTGAACGTGCAACGCGGTGGTCCATCAACGGGTCTTCCGACCAAAACGGAACAAGCTGATCTATTTCAGGCAGTGTGGGGGCGAAACGGCGAATGCCCGGCGATTGTTGTTGCGCCATCGACGCCCGGCGACTGCTTCCATATGGCGATTGAATCCGTCAGGCTCGCGTTCAAGTACATGGTTCCTGTCTTTTACTTGTCAGACGGCTATCTCGCGAACGGAGCCGAGCCATGGTCCATTCCGCGCATTGAAGATTTGCCGAAGATCGAAGTGAAGTTCGCGACTGATCCGGCGTCGTTTATGCCGTACGCTCGCGATCCCGAAACTCTGGCGCGTCCGTACGCGTTGCCGGGAACACCCGGGCTTGAGCACCGCATCGGCGGAATCGAGAAGCAGCACATCACCGGTAACGTCAACTACGATCCTGAGAATCACCACTTGATGGTGAAGTTGCGTCAGGAAAAAGTCGACCGTGCGGTTGCCGATATACCGCCCGTCGAAGTGTTGGGCGAAACGACCGGCAAAGTGCTAGTGCTTGGTTGGGGATCGACGTACGGCTCGATCAGTTCGGCCGTTGAGAGAATGCAGCGAGAAGGCAAGAGTGTTTCGGCGGCGCACCTACGTCACTTGAATCCGTTTCCCCGGAACCTCGGAGATGTACTGCGCGGATTTGAAACCGTGATCATTCCGGAGATGAATCTTGGTCAGCTGTGCACAATGATTCGTGCGAAGTACCTGGTGGACGCAGTTGCGTTCTCGAAGGTGAAAGGACGGCCGTTCCAGATCCGGGAGATTATTAGAAAGGTTGAAGAGTACTTGTAGGTTCGTGTTGCGTTCCTCACGCGCCGGAGAATCTGTTGCTGCGGATGATTTGTTACCAGGCTTCAGAAGTGCGGTAGTCGATATCTTTAAATAGGCAGTCAGGAGATCGAATGAGTACACAAAGTAACGGACACAATGGGAATGGAAACGTAAATGCGCCAGTTGTTTCGGCCGAAAGCGAAGGAGGCTCGCCGGTCTCAGGCCGCATTGCGCCGCCGCCGGGACAGTTGAAAAAGGCCGACTTCATCTCCGATCAGGAAGTGCGTTGGTGTCCGGGCTGCGGCGACTACGCCATTCTCAACAACGTGCAGAAGGTGATGCCTGAGTTGGGCATCTCGCGCGAGAAGGTGGTTTTCGTTTCGGGCATAGGTTGTTCTTCCCGATTTCCCTACTACATGAACACCTATGGTTTTCACAGTATTCACGGCCGGGCGCCTGCAATTGCAACGGGTATCAAGTGTGCTAATCCAGAATTAAGCGTTTGGGTGATCACGGGTGACGGCGATGCGTTGTCGATTGGTGGAAACCATTTTATGCATGCCATTCGCCGTAACCTCGACTTCAACTACATCCTTTTCAACAACCGCATCTATGGCTTGACGAAAGGACAATATAGTCCGACCTCGGAATTTGGAAAGAAAACGAAATCGACACCAGCGGGTACGATCGATTATCCCGTCAATCCCCTGTCATTAGCGATTGCAAGTGAGTCGACATTCGTCGCTCGCTCGATCGATATCGACGTCAAACATCTCGGCGGAGTTGTTGAAGCTGCCGCAAAGCATAAAGGGATTTCGTTTATCGAGGTCTACCAGAACTGCAACATCTTCAACGATGGTGCGTTTGATTACTTCGCCGAACGCGGCGTTCGATCAGACCGGGTGCTGTACTTGGAGCACGGTAAGCCGATGGTTTTTGGTAAGGACCGCAACAAGGGTATTCGTATGAATGGCGCACACCCTGAAGTTGTCACCATTGGTGAGAACGGAATTACTGAGAACGATCTGCTCGTGCACGACATCTATCTTAACGATCCATCAGTGGCATTCATGCTCGCGCGCATGGAGCAACCCGACTTCCCACAACCGGTGGGCATCTTCCGTGCAGTCGAACGTCCGACTTATGAAGAGATGATGGACGAACAGATTGATGCCGCGATCGCCAAAACAGGACCAGGTAATCTCGAAAAACTGATGAACAGTGGTGAGACCTGGGTTGTAGAGTAGTATTCTGACCTGATTTTTCTTTCGCAGCCGCGGTGATGGAAGTTTCCATTCACCGCGGTTTTTTATTCGGCACAATGAAACGTTGGCGACTCATCGGGTGCAAGCCGACTCTTCGTGACGCTACTTCAACGCGTCGTGTCTCACCCGCCGGAGCGTCAGACAATTTACGCTTCGGTTTGTAAGTAATGACGTAGACAGCATCAATCAAACGCGCCGCTTCACGCGCATTGTCGACCAGGTCAGTGACGGACTCGGGAAACCAAATGCCACCCCCAGTGTCTTGTGCCAACTGCTGCAGTTCTGTTTGACCCATTAGCAGAGCCTTCTGATACTCCTTGAATTGTCTCCGTCGCTTTGAATCTAAATCAACGATGATGCCGCCGGGTTTATGTGCTTGCTTGAGGAGGTTGTAACGGAACTCAGGAGGTGCTGACTCAATGGCATCGTCCGGGGTGGTGCTTTTGTCCCGCTTTCTTGTACGACGAAGCTCGTGCTTTGTCGCCGTTAACGACAGCGTCGTGTAGCTGAGGACGTGCACCGCGATATTTGACTCAGCGAATTGGTCCATCACAGTTGCTCGATTCAAACGCTCCCTTCCCGTGTGCACTCCGTCGGTAATTAAGACCAGGTGTTGATTCAGTCTTCCGCTGTTAAGAAATAGCTTTCTTGCTTCGTCTAGCGCGTCGAAGAAGATCGCACGTTTCGTGGGCAGCAGTTTTGAGTTCAGTATTGAAACTAACGACGTGTGATCTGAAGTCCAATCGGCGAGCAGTTCAATCCTACTATTGAATTGCAGCAGCGATACCTGATCGTTAGCTGCCAAACTATCAACCACAGTCTTTGCTACTTCACGCGTTACCGTCACACGTTTGGCGGAATTGAGTTCACCACCTGTATCGAGCAACAAAATGACATTGGCTGGAATCCTGCGAGCGCTGCGGATTTCCTGTGGTACGCCATCCTCCAGCACGAGCAGGTCATCAGGTTGCAACGTGGGATCTAATCGCCCGTAATTGTCGAAAGCAGCGACAGAAAGCTGCACCTCTTCGGTCGAAATTCTGATTGGCTCTTCCTCTTCCGTTGTGACCGAGGGGGTTGTTCGAGTCGTCTTTGAGAGATCATGTGGCTTTGTTGGAAGTGCAGGAGTGGTTTGTTGGGCGGCACCAGAGATTACGGCCACGAGCAGGGCAACTATCGTAAAGATTGGGATTTGTTTCCTCACAAAAATTCCGGCGACATGCGGGCGTTTCTGGTGCGCACCTCAACCGTATAGACACGCGCTACCGGCACGTGGTTGGCGAGCATCTTTGATCTCCAAAGCGAAAATCCTGTTGGTAAACTGCGCGGGCATGGCGCGCTGCATCGTTTCTTATCTCGACACGGAAGGATTACGGCATACCGTTGAAGTCGAAGCGGAGAGTCTTTATGAAGCGGGAGTGTTAGCGCTGAAGGCATTTAAGCAGCACAATTGTGAGCCTGGGGTTTTGAGCATGCTCGAAGTGGAAATACAAACTTCGATCAAGCACACGGTAACGCCAAAGAAAATTCACTCCTGGTTAAGCGGCGGTGCGCGTACGCCGAAGGAAGCTGCAGATAAGAAACGGCTGCGCGAGCTATTGTGACCGTCCTGCTAAAGCTCGCTGTAAAGGCTAGCCCGACCGCGCCTCCTCGCCGCGCCTTGCGCCCCAGAACTAGCACTTCTGGGTGAACTATCCCGAGACGCAAAGCTAAGCGAAGGCCGCCGGGGTGAGGATCCCAAATCCGACTACGGACCAAGTAGATCCACGCAGTTGATTTTGCCCCCTCTCTCAACTGGGTCGGACGAGCGCCATCATTTCTTGCCATTTCGCCAGACTGCCCATAAAATCTCGCGCGTCCAGCTAAAGCATGCGGCACTTGGCGACGTCGCCAATATACTCACGCTTCTAACGGAAATCCTTAGAACGTTCTCAATTAGTTCTTAACCCGTTCTTAAGGAATGTATGCCTCAAAACAACTTCTCTTATGAATTCGAAACCTACCGCGTGGATGTGGCCCAGCGCGTGTTAACGCGTAGTGGGGAGTCTATCCCACTCCCGCCCAAAGCAACCGAGGTGTTGCTGATCCTTCTCGATAAGGCCGGTCAACTTGTGGAGAAGGACCTTTTGCTCAACCAGATCTGGCCCGACTCGTTTGTTGAAGAAAACAACCTCACGCAATGCATCTTTACGCTACGTCGAGCCCTCCAGGAAGAAAGTAGTGGTCCAAAGTTTATCGAGACTGTTGCGCGTCGAGGTTTTCGATTTGTAGCGCCGGTGAAGAAGATTCCTGCCCCGACGGTTGCGGTCGACCAGGAACCATTCACAATTCCCAGTCGCCTACCGGTACTCGCCGTGCTCAAGTTCATCAATGCCACTGGTGACGTTGAGTTGCAGTACCTGGCCGAAGGAATTCCGGAGACGCTCATAAACAACTTCTCCGGACTGTCACAACTTCGCGTCATCTCTCGCAGCACTGCGTTCAGGTACAAGAGTAAACAAGTTGATCTACAAACCACTGGACACAAGCTCGGTGCCGATGTGTTGCTAGTTGGACAAATCGCCACTCGCGAATCTGCATTGTCAGTATCTGTTGAGCTTGTGGGGGTAAACAGTGGCTGGCAGTTGTGGGGCGAGACCTTTTTGGTTGATTCGTCGAACATCTTTGAAATTCAGGATGAAATCACGCGGCAGATCTTGCGCGCGCTGAACCTTCCGCTAAGTGGTGAGGAGGAAAAGCGAGTTGCCAAGCGTTATACCGAAAATGTTGCGGCCTACCAGTCATATCTGGAAGGTCGTTACCACTGGAGCCGGTACAGCAGAACAGGAATAGAAAGGGCGATTGGGCACTTCGGTAAGGCTATCGAGTTAGATCCAAACTACGCACTCGCGTACGCCGGAATCGTTGATTGTTACTTGCGTCTCGCAACGAACTATCTTCCACCGGAAGACGGAGTGCCGTTGACCGATGAAGCGGAACCTGATGGCTTGGTGGAAGATCGAAATCCGGCCGCGTCGGCATCGGTCCGCGAACACCATTCGTCGAGCGCTGGTGAAAGTACAAGCAAACGTGTTGATTCCATAGAACAGGCCGAAGGAGAGTTGTTGACAGATGGAAAAGTGAAGTTGCGTCACGAGTGGGACTGGAAGGGTGCAGAAAGAGAACTGCGCCGGGCGAATGAATTAAGAACCGACTACCCCGCCGCCCACCAATGGCATGCAGCTTATGTGTTCGCTCGAGATTGTTTTCATGAAACGCAAAACGAATTGCGGACCGACAGAGAAGTTACAGACAGACTGCTACAAGGTCCGATCCGGTGGGCGATACCAATCGGGATTACGCCGACAGAGCGAGCTCAAGTTTTTTGTACCGTAGCGAGAGAACAGATCGATTCTGGAAACTATGATGCGGCGTGCGATGTGTTGAAGTCTTGGTGGGTTTGGGGAAGATGGCCAGTATTTACGGGGCTGAGACCCGAAACTTGCGGCGACTTGTTACTAACTACTGGGACGTTGGCAGGATCTGTCGCTAGCTCGCGCCAGATTCCCCAAGGCCAAAAACATGCAGAGGCTTTGCTCAACGGCGCGATAGGATTGTTTGAAAGTTTCGGTGCAAGGGGGCGGGTAGCTGAAGCCCAGATAGAATTGGCCCTGTGCTATTACCGGCAAGGCCTGTTTGATCTCGGGAGACGAACATTTACAAACACTCTCTCAAATCTCTCCGAAGATGATCGGGAACTACGTAGTCTGTGTCTTATCAGGTTGGCCAGTTTGGAGCGACATTCCGGCAGACCACAGGCCGCACTAGTGCGGCTGAACGAAGCCGAGTACTCGGCCGGACTTTCTGGACCATGGGCCACGGGTCGCTGTCACCTCGAGTACGCCTCCACATTCAAGGATCTTGCGGAGTTGGAATCCCCAGTGCATTACGATTCCGCTCTTACCTACTACCAAGCAGCGCAGCGGGAGTTCGAAGCGATCGGGAACCACCGCTTGGCTGCGATATGCGAGAACAATCTTGGTTTCATGTTGATAAATCTAAACCTCTTGAAACAAGCCGAGTCACACTTGCTGAGGGCGCAACAAGTCTTTACGAGTTTTCGCGATAAGGTTCTCGGCGCGCAAGTGAATGACAGTCTCGCAAGGCTCTATTTGGTTGCCGGAAAGCTGGAGCTGGCTAATGAAGCATCGGCCTTAGCTGTAAGCGTTCTTGAGAAAGGCGATGAGGATGCCTTGCTTGCAGATACCTTATCCACGCACGCAACAACTCTCAACGCTCTCGGTCGCCGACGCGAGGGCAAGAGAATTCTAGAACGGGCCTACCAGATAGCCGAACGTTGTGGTGATCTCGAGGGTGCCGGTCGTGCACTCTTAATCATGATCGAACAAATGCTGGATTGTTGTGACGCTGACGAACAGCAGGAATTGCGGTTCCGCGTAGCAGCTCTTATGACAAGAGGCGAGCGTTTAACGAACCATAAACGGCTTCAGGACGCTGCAGCTCGCCTCCAACCTAGAAGTGTCACTTAACTTGGAAAGATAAACCCGCGTACAACGTGGGAGCGACCCCAGCTGGAAATCGCTATTTCGGTGTCCTCACCTACAGGCACCTCAAGGCTGCTAATACCTTTAGTAATCATCACTAAGCTCCTTCTTGCTCTGAGGCGGCACGCAGGTTGCCAAGTTATCGCGGCGGAGGCCCGATCCGAAGGATATTTCGGCACTCTGACCGATCTTTGATGGCATTCTGACCGAGCCGCGTTCAAGGTGAAGTGCGCGTCGGCTTTACCATAGACTGCTAACGAGCATCGAGAAGTAATCTACAACTAGGTCTGACATTGAAAACCGAGCAATGGCCTCCCGAGTTTCGGGTGTAGACACTGAGTTGTTGTCGCCCGACCGAAGGGTAGTAATGCTGCCGGTTCGAAGGGTGGTAATGCTACCGGTCGACAGAGTTGTAATGCTGCCGGTTCGGCTG
>JBKPMX010000019.1:0-14710 GCA_046765655.1 Acidobacteriota bacterium | reverse complement strand
ATCTGGTGGTTGAAGAATCATCGTAAAGAAGCCGCCTTTGTCGAGCCGGTGCGTAATAACCGCGTCTCGAATCGCTGAGCCTGAAACATCGAAGCGGAGAATGAAGTCCTTGTTAGGAATTGTGTCCAGGTCCTTGAGCTTAATTTTTGCGCTGCTGAGGTTCGGCCGTTCGATCGAGACTTGATGGGTCTTTGAATCGACACTATCGATCTCCATGCCTGCGTCGAGCGTTATGTCGAGCGAGATATCGTGACCGGCGCGAGTACCCATAGGAACCGGGCGTGGCGTAATACGTTTCGCATCAGGAACCTGGTCGGTGTTCGGTGCAAAATTGTTGCCGACTTTTTGAGAAGTGACGGCGCCGGGAACATAACGAGGAGCAACCACCATAGGAAACACAAACTCGTATGCGCCATTGTCGTACTTCAAAGTCTCGACATAACTGATCGTGATCTTAATCTTTTCACCGGGAAGTATGTTCGCTACTGATTGAGTGAAAATGTTTGGCCGCTCCTGATCTAAAAGACTCGCGACTTGTCCGCTTGCCTTGGCCGCTTCGTAAACTGCCTGCGCTTCTTCACGTGGAAGGATCTTTCCGCGCACCACGCGCTCGCCAACGACCATCGTCATATCGTCCACCGCTGCATTCTGTGGCAAAGGAAAAACGTAAACTGCCTCGATCTTTTCCTTGAAGGGGTTCTCGAAGTTCTGTGTCACAACAACGCGAGACAGGAAGCCGCTGATCTCGGCTTTAACGGACGTGTGTTTCAGTGGACATTGCCCTTTCAACTGTCCATCTGGCCCACCCACCATTAGCGAGCCGGCTGTTTCTTGCGTCTGTGCGGAGACGGTGACACAGCAAGCGATGATCAAGTTTACGAGGATGGAAAATTTCAGAAGCGGCTTCGGATTCATGATGAGTCTCCTAAATTGGGTCAGTACCACCGCGCGGTAGCGTGCGCGAAGGTTCTCTGTGCAACCTCGGTGTTCTTTGTGTCTCTGTGGTGTGTGTTTGCTGCATCTTTTTCACCACAGAGACACAGAGAACACCGAGGTTGCACAGAGAAGAAATTAGACCAGGTCCCGAGCTTCGCACCCACCCGCTACCCCGAGCTGCTACTGACCTCATCACACGCGAAGATCGGTGATGCCACAGATCGAACCGTTCAAAAGATGCTGGTTGTCCTTCGCATTGATGCACGCACCCGCCGGCAAGTGGCCCGGCGTTGTCAGTACAAGTTGAAGTTGTATTCAAGCTGCATGTAAACCGACACCGGTCGTCCGCTCTTTTTCGCCGGTTGGAATTTTATTTCACGCGCAGCCTCTATCGCTCGTTCCGTTAATCCAAAGGGCAACTGCTGAATTGCTCTTATTTGAGTGACTTCGCCGGTACTCGTAAAAACAACACGCAGGACTACAGTGCCGGTAATTCCCTGTCGTCGCGCTTCTTCCGAGTAATGCGGTTCGGGTTTGGACAGCAAACGCGCTTTCTCATCCACTTCGCTTCCTCTCAGCGGGCCATAATTACCGGTGACACCGCCCCCTCCCCCGCCACCGCCGGAGCCCAATCCACGATTGCCGCCCCCTGTGTTTCCATTGTTGCCATCCCACAGACCGTTTCCATCCCCGTCACCAATACCAACACCTCTGTTCGTTCCCATTCCGCCGCCTTGTCCTGGACCATTCGAGCGAAGATCCGAGGGCGAACGAGGATCGCCGTACACTGGATACTTAATGTCACTCCAAAGAGCCGGATCTAGATCGACGCCTGCCGCCGGTAGCGAAGCGGTGTTTACTGGTGGCGCTTTAGGAATTGTCGACGGAATCTCTGAAGGCTGTGGAACCTTTCCTCGTTGCTGTGGTGCTAAATCTCCGAGGCCCCCAGAGCCGCCACCTTGTGCATGCGCAGGCTGCCGTGCCGAGCCTTCACCAGCGCCGGTTCGCAGACCAACACGGCCGTTAGATGGCGGATAGATACTCGGAACGTTACTTAACGCCGTCAGCAGAAGCATCACAGTATCATTCGACTCCCGATCGGCCGCCTCTTCACGGTCGCCAATAACATGTGGTCGATCGATCGCAGTGAACAACAACGCTGCCAACACGATTATGAGCACTGCGGACGTGAGTCCGAAAAGGTTCGTCAGCGTCAATCGACACTTCGCAGCAGACAACGTCGCTGACAACAACGACTTTAGAAATTCGCGAGGATCGTCGCGCAGTTCATCGAAGGCCCAACGAAGCTCTTCGCTGAAACGACGTAGCTCGGTTGTTAGTCGAACGAGAAGAAATTGTTCATCAATGATTGTGACGTTGAAGGTGATTGATGGGGAGACGTGCGGCGAATCGTATGGATGCATAGGTGGACCTCCCGCAAGTTGTTTTGCAGACAGTTTTCCCCAATCTCTGAAGCCGCGACTGAAGCGACGGCCGGGGAATTTAATTTTTGTTGGGCTGGGGAGCGGGACCTAAACAGTATTACCGTGAGGGAGAAAAAAGTTACGCTGGGATGTCTAACGAAAGGAGAGATGGAAAGACGGGTAAGAAATCATTGGTCAACTATCATTTGATATTTGAGAATTACCGACGTTCTAAGACCGAGGGCCTCACACTCCCGCGCGCTGAGCGCGCTGAGACTTCGAAGCCGGGTGGTTGTAGCCTGAAATTTACGCACCACCGACAGAGAAGTCGGTGGCTTTAAATCTTAATTCTCAAATATCAAATGATAATTAACCAATGATTTCTTTCGCGTCCTTCCCGCCTATCACTTGTTTATAGCGTTGAAGAGCTTCGTCGCTCGCTCAGGATCGATTCGCTGCAAGATCCGGTACTCCTCGAGCGCGGCGCTTCGATTATTCATGGCATAGTAAGAGAGCGCGAGGTTGTAATGGGCCTGGCCGTTATTTGGATCGATCCGCGCGGCTTCTTTGTAAGAGTTGATCGCGAGCGCGTATTGCCGCGTGTTGTAGTAAACATCTCCCAGGCCGTTGTGATAACTAGCTGAATTAGGTCGAAGACGAATCGCTTCTCGGTATTCTTCAATGGCTTCCGTTTGACGGCCGATCTTGTGATACGCATAGGCTAATTCGTTATGCGCGTCAGCGTAGTCAGCCTTGAACTTGAGAGCTTGCTTTAGATTCGGTATGGCGTCGTCATAGTTCTTCTGCTCGTTGTAGATCCAACCCATGTCGTAATACGCGGCAGCATAATCGTTCTTTAACGCGATAGCTTGCTGATAAGCCGCGAGCGCTTGCGGATACTGTTCCAATTTCTTGTAGGCATAGCCACGTTCGAATTGCGCAGCTGCACTAGTCGAGTCTAATTGCAACGAACGGTTTAGATATGTGAGCGCCTGTTGGAATTGCTCCTTGTCGTTGTAAATCCAACCGATGCGATAATTCGAGTGCGCCGACGAAGGGTTCATTTGCAGTACTTTCAAATACCCCTGAAGCGCATCGTCGTAGTTCTTCTCATCATATTGCTCATCCGCCTGCTTCTCATAAGACTCGGCGTTTGGAGTCGTCGTTCTGGGAGTGGTTGTCGTCGGTGTCGTGGCTGTTGTTCTTCGCGGAGTCGTGGTGGTTGTCGGAGTTGTTGTTCGCCTCGGAGACGTCGTAGTTGTTCTCGTGGTCGTAGGTTTTGTCGTTGTCTTAGGCTTAGCTGGTCCTAACGAGCCGCCGCCAGCGGTTCCGCTGGTTGAGTCATGCTGTGCGAAAGCTGAAGAAACAGAGAGGCAGACGACTGCGAGCATTCCTATGAATCGAAGCGAGGGGCGGCATTTCGGCATTACTTTTCTCCTAATTAAGAAAGACGAGCAGATGAGTTATTGAAGAAGACCTCGAAGGCATTATAGTGCGTGAAATCGGTGAGTGGAACTAACCACGGAAATTTTTTGCCGCAGATTCACACAGAAGCACGCAGATCAAACGAAATAGATTGCTTCAAAACTAAGGAGATGAACTCACTGTGTGATCCTCAGGGTCAGCAGCGACAGACGGATTTCTAGACCGTTCAATCAATTTCTTTGTTTTGGATCTGTTTGTATCTGCGTAAATCTGCGGCTAAATCTGGGTGTTTGACAGTGTCGGAATTCGTACGGTAACTTAGCGAGCTTGCAGTAAGCCTCGAACTGCTCACCATATGCGTCCCGTTCGTCTAGCGGCCTAGGACACCGCCCTTTCACGGCGGCGACACGGGTTCGATTCCCGTACGGGACGCCAAACTTAGATCATCTCTATAGCCGTTATTATCAACCTTAGTGATAATGCGCATGACGGAGTTGTTATCAAAGAGTCCGTCAGATAGGGTCTCATGCTGGCCCTTAACATTCTTCTGTAAAACACAATCTCGTGTCTTTGCCTTACTCGGTTTTGCACCGAATAGCGCTATTGTTTTTGGGCGATAATCTTCTTCGAGGCAGCTGAGTTGCAATTCCAAAGGCCTCCCTCACGCCGCCGTCCAACAGGCGCTCGGGGGGCGGACTAGCCGGTGAGTAACCTTTATTCGTAGATGCGCGGGCGAGCCGCTCAAGCGCAGCGTTCGGTGGCTGAAACTTAGTAAGTCTAAAAGTCTGGAGTAGGCTATGAGAAAAGTTCTTGCCGCAACGATTTTCTGTCTCTGCGGCGGAACCGCGGTCGCACAGTTGCCAACCACCGAAGCGCTAGGAAACAGGGTGGACGCGCTTGCGATGCAATTACTCTCACGTCACACCGCCGGAGTATCGGTCGCTGTGGCGCGTGATGGGAAGGTGGTGCTCGCGCGCGGCTACGGCCTGGCTAACCTTGAGCACTCGGTCGCGGTAACGCCCGAGACGGTCTTCCACATCGCGTCGATCTCCAAGAACATCTTAGCCGCAGCGATCCTTCAACTGGTTGACGAGGGCAAGCTGCGGCTCGACGACGACGTAACGAAGTATGTGCCGGAGGCGCCGACGCAGGGGAAACATGTCACGTTACGCCAACTTCTCGATCATACTTCCGGCATCTACAGCTTCACCTCACTGCCCGACGCTGCCAACAACGAGCGACTCGAACTAACGCACGAGCACGTGCTAGGGCTGATCAAAAACAAGCCATTGGAGTTCGAACCGGGTACTCGGTGGCGCTACAACGACTCCTCCTTTTACATTGCGGGCATGGTCGTGGAGCGGGTGACGAAGCAGGAGTACGGCGCATACGTGCGCGAGCACGTCTTCAAACCGTTGGGAATGAGTTCGGCCTCACTATGCTACGCGCGCATGGTGGTGCCCCATCTGGCGTCGGGCTATGAAGTGGAAGGCGACGCGCTGGTCAACGCGGCATTCGTAAGTTGGAAGTTGCCTTTCGCTGCGGGGGCTATCTGCGCCACCGCCACCGATCTCTTGAAGTGGGAGGCGGCGCTGGATACCGGACGCGTTCTCACCCTGTCATCACTGGCACTTTTGCGGACGCCCACCACGCTGGCTGACGGGACGAAGATCGACTATGGATTGGGAACTCGTCTGGGATCGCTCGACGGTCACCGGATGCTTGGGCAAACGAAAGGCGAGGGCGGGTTCCGCACGGTCTTGGAGTCGTTTCCCGATGACAATTTGACGATCGTGATACTGGAGAATATGGGAGATGCCGGATCGCCTGCGCCTGTAGCGATAGCCGCAGACATCGCGCGGGCCGCGCTTGGACTGAAGAAGCCTGCCGTGCTCGACCTACCCGTGCCCAATGCAGAACTCGCCGCGCTCAGCGGAGAGTACGACTCGGACGAAGGCCCTGTGGAGATCTTCGCCCACGCTGGAAAGCTGCATTATCGAATTCCTGGCAATACGGGCGAAGGCGTATTGCGACGACAAGCCGAGAATGTATACGCGATTGACGACAACATAGAGGCTCGCTTCGTGATGAACGGCGGTCGCGCGGAGTGGTCTATGGTGTACGAAGGCGGACTAATGCTCGACGCCAAATACCGTGTCAACTGATTCGCCGTCGCCGAGCAAGCGCTTGCAGCGGACTCGCCTTGAACAGGCTTCTTTGGAAAGTTGCGTTGGATATCAAGGGGTCACTTCCGTGTTGTTCCAACACTGTGAGGGATAGAAACCTTGAGATTGATTAGCGTCACATGTTTGCTATGCAGCAACCTGTCTAAGCATTTCCATTTCTTTTAACCAATCAATAATCTGGTTCCAACTCGGAATGCTTTGGGACGCCAAACTTTTCCCTCCGAAATTCCTGCGGATACCTGAAACCAATACAGGCTTAACTTCGCGGGATAAGAACACAAAAATAGAGCATTATCGAGTTTAATCCTTCCTTGACCCGCCAATGTGAATGTTCCATGCTTCACTCATGTATTGCCCGCATTGTGGAGCGCAAAATGCGAAGGACACGAAGTTTTGTCGCGGCTGCGGTGAAGACCTCCGACTCGTGTCGCAAGCAGTAACGAAAAGTCTGCCGCTTGTCATCGCACACCGCGTTGATGACGCAATCGATCGTGGACGAGCTGGCTGGCAGACTTACCAGGGTTTTCGCAAAGAACATCGGAAAGCTTATGCTCAACTGTTGCTTTCGTTGTCGTCGATCTTTGTCGTGATCTGAATGCTCATGCTCGGCCACGGCAGCGTTTCTTATGCAGGTGGATTTCTGTTAGTGATGACGTTGAGCTTCTTCACAAGGAGCCTGCACAGCATCTGGTCGGCGAAGAAAAGGGAGCAGCGGGGACAAACGAGAGGATTGGCGTCGGCTGAAACTCAGGAATTGGCGCCGGCACATAACGAACCCAGCCTGAGTGTGACTGAGCTCACTACCCGAGAGTTGAACTTGCGAAGCGGCCAATCCGGACGGCGCGGCTGAGCACAAAACTGAGGCAGCCTTGGACTTCCAACTCGATCAGGCTAAACAGATTCTGCACGATACTCCCGCTACGCTTCGGTCGCTTCTTGAGCACCTCCCTGAACCCTGGATCGCGGCGAATGAAGGCGACAACACCTGGAGCCCTTTTGATGTGTTGGGCCACTTGATCCACGGAGAAGAGACCGATTGGATTCCGCGCGCTCGAATCATTCTAAATGACGGTGAAGCCCGCTCATTTGAAGCGTTCGATCGTTTAGCGATGTTCGAAAAATCGAAAGGCAAGACACTCGCGGAGCTGCTGGCAAAGTTTGAGACAGCGAGACAGACGAGTCTGCGTGAGTTGGACGAGATGCGGTTGACTCCCGAGCTATTGGAGAAGCGAGGCAGGCATCCGGAATTGGGCGAAGTCACACTTGGGCAATTGCTCGCAACGTGGGTCGTGCATGATCTGGATCATATCGCGCAAATCGTTAGAGTCATGTCGCGGCAATACAAGGACGCCGTTGGACCATGGAGCGCCTTTCTTAGGGTCCTTCAGTAAAGACCTTCGCGCACGTCACGGTTTCGCAACTCTAAAGTTGTCGAAGACAACCATTCCGGGACTGACAGACTCGCTTAGCCACGTGCCTCCCTTTAGCTCGAAGATTACTGCTGTTACTGGCACTGAACTGGTGTTCCATTGTTCGCCATGAAGCAGGTTCCAACTGCCAGGCACTCCACCATTGTCTGGTGCGGTTTCGAAGATAAGCGTGCCCGTCGTTTGCACATGACGCATGCGCCAGTACCGGTGCGCATCAGGATTATAAGGAACCACAAACAGATTCCTTTTCGTTCCGCCTATCCTTTCCTGACAGATCAGAACACCCTCCTCAACGTACATGCGATAGTAATTGTTAGCGTCTATTCCAATCGTCAACATTGCATCCGCTTTAGTCGAGGAGGCCGGTGCCTGGACCAGCTCAACGGAGACATAAGCACCCCTAAAATCGTAAGCGTTAGTTGACCTGATGCCATTGTAGTGAGATCCAGACTGGCCCGCGAATAATGCGCCTATCTGCAAACGCTGTGCGGTCTCGTTAACCGGTAAAGCTGGATCCGTAAATCCGCTGAACAGGTTGTTTCGACTCCACTTTGACAGATCTATCACATTGTCATTGAAGGTGTCCTCGATGACGATCGTTTCAGATGGAGTCGGCGTCGGTGTCGGTGTCGGTGTCGGCGTCGCTGTTGGCGTCGGCGTCGGCGTTGGCGTTGGTGTCGGTGTTGGTGTCGGTGTTGGTGTTGGTGTCGGTGTTGGTGTTGGTGTTGGTGTTGGACCAGGCGCGCCACAGGGATCTGTAGGTCCCATTGCTATCCAACCATTGCTCCATCGATACCATTGAGAATCCGTGCCGAACACGTACACGATGTGATTGCAGTAAAGAATGTCTGAACCAACCCCACCTGTACCGCTGCCGTTGCGCAAGATGGCGCCGTTAGCAGAACGCGTCCAAACAGCACCGGTGCTATCGACAATTTGAGTACCGGGAGGAACGCGCGTGTTATTCGGCGACTCCGTTCCCGGTGTTGGAGTCGGAGTTGGTGTAGGAGTCGGTGTCGGCGTCGGGGTCGGACCGCCGCCGCAAGGATCGGTGGCTCCTCTGGCGATCCAACCGTTGCTCCACTGGTACCATTGTGAATCTGTGCCGAACACATACACGATGTGACTGCAGTAAAGAATTTCAGAACCAGTGCCCGCCGTCCCTGCCCCGTTGCGCAAGATTGCTCCGTTAGCAGAACGCGTCCAAACCGCACCGGTGCTATCGACGATCTGAGTACCAGGTGGAACACGCGTATTATTCGGCGACTCCGTTCCCGGCGTTGGCGTCGGTGTTGGAGTCGGCGTTGGTGTTGGCGTCGGAGTTGGAGTTGGCGTTGGCGTTGGCGTTGGCGTGCCGCCGCAAGGATCTACGGTTCCTTTGGCGATCCAACCATTGCTCCACCGGTACCATTGTGAATCGGTGCCAAGCACATAGACGATGTGATTGCAGTAAAGGATTTGAGAACCACTGCCGCTCGTCCCTGCACCGTTGCGCAAGATCGCGCCGTTAGAGGAACGCGTCCAAACAGCACCGACGCTGTCGATAATTTGAGTATCAGGTGGAACGCGCGTGTTATTAGGTGACTCTGGTCCAGGGGTTGGCGTCGGGGTTGGTGACGGCACCGAGGCTGACGCAGTAAAGCGCCATGTCGGGCCAGTCGCAGTTTGGTTAGCCATTGTCTTGCTGACAATCCGCCAGTAGTACGTTCCTGCCTGCACTCCTGACAGGACATAAGTTTCTGAACCCTCCGACCCGAGTGTGCCCGTCGTCAAGTCCGACCTAACAAGCGGTAGATTCGTGTCGTCGGTGCCAAAATATACGTCGTATTTATGTGCCCACCGGCCACCCTCCCAGGTCAATGTCACTGACCCGGTTGGTACGGTCGCGTCCTGGCCTGGTGATAAGTAAGTCGGAGGCGTGGGTGGAAGCGGCACAAAGGGCTGATACTCTGTCGCCGAGTTCCATTTCCTATTGAACTGATCTACGAACCACTGGAAGAACCACCCCTTATTAGTAAAGTAGTTGTGCTCGTCCTGGAAGTTGAATGATTCCCAACTCCAATTAGACGATCCAAAGATCGTCAAACCACGACCATAGAGCGTTACCGATTTCTGGTGGTTCAGTCCGAGATGCTTTCGCATACGTATCTGGACGCCAGCCGCCTGTAACCGATCCACGTTGTAAGGTCCGGTTAGTTCGGCGCCGATCCTGCTGTCATCAAAACGGTACTCCTGCGGCTCAGCCAGTAGACGTACCGGGATGCCGCGAGCACGTGCTCGTATCAGTGCGTCACAGATACTGATGTCGGTAATCCGATACATCGTCAGGTCGATCTGTTGCGTCTCTCGATCAATCTCCGCAATCGTGCGAGCCCCGTAATCCTCTGCGGGGTTTTGATTGGGTAGCAAATTTACCGACGGGTCGATCGGATAAGTTGGGTACTTGCGAGTTAGTGGACCGGGAATGTTCGCATAGTTTCCCCAGGTAGTTGTGTTGGTCCACGTGTCGTCAAATCCAGTCTTAAAGCTGTTGACTACGGCAGGATCATCACTGAAGAACCATGCTCCATCGACGTAATTGTTGAAGGGGTCATACGGCGCAACATCCGCTTCACCGAAATTAGATCCGCTGAAGACCACCTTATTCTGGCCGGCGAGAAGCAGAAGCTTCACATGCACGAAGGCCTCACCAGTTTTGTACCGCATGGGAATGCCCGCCGCCGCAAACCGATCGAGTAAGGGTTGGTTTCCTGGGAACTTCAGATCTGCCCTGGGCTCAACCAAAAGACGAACAGGCACACCCGCTTGATACCTCGCGATGATCGCATCGGCAAGCCCGGGGAGCTCTATCATGTAAAGAGCGACGTCGATACCGACGGTTTCAGACTGGACGGCCTGCAACAACGGTTGATAACAGTTTTCGAATGAGGGATCGCAAAGCCGCTCTTGTGCGATCGCTGCTTGGGAGGTAAGCAGACAAAATCCAACAATGCAGCAGAACGTGAGTGCCAACCTGGGCCTAATAAACATGTATGACTTCGTCCTGTTCAAGAAACCGGTTTAAACGGCTTACAGAATAAATTGAGGCTACGCGCGCTATCCATTTCTCGTAGACTTTCGTCGTAGTGTATGCTCCTGCAATTAAAAAAGTCTTTCGAGATTGTTTCGAACTATCGCCCCCGCCTCAACAACTCCGCCACCTTATATCCAGTTAAGGGTTGTAGCGGAGTCACTATAAAGGGGATCCTTAGGTGTTGGAATAAAAACTAATTCATGAATGTAGAAAAGGAAAATATGAAAAATAGCTTGTTGATGTTGCTTTTATTGCTCGGTCTTTCGTGTTCGGTCTTGGGTCAAACTACGCCGAAAGGCCTTGAAGGTTCATGGCAGGGCACGCTTGACGCCGGCGGACAAAAGCTTCGTTTGGTTCTGACCTTTACTAAATCGGATGCTGGCGTTTATAGCGGTAAGCTAGACAGTCTCGATCAGGGCGCGAGCCTGCCCATGGACACGGTAACCGTCAACGAAGATGCCGTGCGCTGGGAGATTAAGCAGGCCGGAGCTGTCTTCGAGGGTGTCCTTAACAAAGAGCGCACGGAGTTGACTGGAAAGTTTTCGCAGGGCGGTGGAGAGTATCCGCTCACTTTCAAGCGCAGCGAAGAAGCAGCGGCGACTCCAACTCCAGGCGCGACTCCGACTCCAGCTCCAAGTCCGACTCCGAGTCCGACTCCGAAGCCGACGCCAAAGCCTGATTACTCGGCTCCCGCTGATGCACCCTACACGGCAGAGGAAGTGTTGGTGAAGACACCCGCCGGACACACGCTTGCCGGCACGCTGACGCTGCCCAAGGGTGCAAGCAGTAAAAAACCTGTAGGCGCGATCGTCACCATCACTGGATCAGGGCCGCAAGACCGCGACGAGCACATCCCGCTGGAAGGGTTTCGACCGTTCCGCCAGATCGCGGATGCGTTGGGACGCAATGGCATCGCGGTGCTACGCATGGACGACCGCGGGACCGGCGCATCCGGTGGGACGTTCAAAGGTTCGACGAGTGCCGACTTCGCAGAAGACATACGCGCAGGCCTTGCATATCTGCGGACGCGGCCGGAAATTCGCGCGGATCGGCTCGCGGTGTTGGGCCACAGCGAGGGTGCTCTCATCGCGCCGATGGTCGCCGAAAAAGAGCCCACACTGCGCGGCATCGTGCTGTTAGCGGGCATCGCACAGGCCGGGCGTACGGCGCTCTACTTTCAAATGAAGAACGGAATCGAGCACAACACGAAACTCACGCCCGAAGCACGTGACAAGCAGATCGCGGAGATCGACAAGAGGATCGATGACATGGCAGCTGCTGACCCGTGGATGAAATTCTTCCTCGCGTACTCTCCTGCTCCCACCATGCGGCGCGTAAAGACGCCGGTGCTGATCCTGACTGGCTCGCACGATCAGCAGGCAGTGCCACAGGAGGTTCCGCTAATGGAGGCTGCGTTCAAGGAAGGTGGAAACAAGGATGTGACTGCGCGCGTTGTGCCAGATGTCAACCATCTGTTCGTGCAAGACACCGATGGATTCCCGCCTAACTATTCGAAGCTTCCGGCACCGGTGATGGTGCGGGCCGACGTGCTGGAAATAATCGTCGACTGGCTCACGAAGCGGCTCAAGTGAACACGGGGTGGCGAAGGACGTGGCAGTGTTGCGCACGTCAGATCCACTTCGAGGTCGGCAGAGTCCACATAACGTGTCGCTGGCGCATAGTCAACTAATCCTGAGGTGGCTCGAGTTTCGAATTACTTTGGATTCGTGTGAGTTTGTGGATCGATCTTGTTTTGTAGTCAGGCGAAACGATCCACGAAATCACACGAAACTAAACACGCAACTCGTGGCACCTTTACACCATTAAATCCTTCTCTCGGATTTCATATCCACCGCATTCTGCAAGATTCGTTCAAACATCGCCGCCGCGGTAGCAATCACGATCGAAGGAAAGGCAATGAGGATCCTCATGAAAACCCCCGCCGGCCGGTCGTCTTTGTCGGCAAACACAATGAAGATTAGTGACACCGCCACAAAACCGATAATGGCTATGGCGCAATATTTTATAGTCCGCAAGGCTTTGACGGTCGCCGGCGAGAAGGTCTTATTTTGTCTTACATAGCCCAGCACCTTGAATGCCTGATAAAGCGATATGAAAAATGGAATGGATGCGATATACGCGTATGCCAGAAAGGGATCTTTGAAATAGATCTCAAAGAGAGTGGCGTGCGCATTTCTGCCTTCGACGTGAGGTTCCCACAGCATGAGAGCCAGCGCGCCAACACCGATGAGCACAATCACTATCTGAAGAAATATTGTTGAGCCTCGGTTCATAAGTAACACCTCACTCAGTGTTAGATAATCATATCCTGATAGAGTATTGATCGGTTGTCCATATCGTATTTATCGTGTAGCGATCAACCTGTCCGGCGAGAATATTTTTGACAAAACCTTTCAAATACCTCGTCAGAGGTCTGATCATCAATGTCGCAATTCTCGTTGTTGCCGGCTTATGTTTGCTGGTTTCCATTGCCTTCAGCTACAAGGGCAAATGTGGAGTCTTTTACTTCTTTGGCGGTCAAGGTCGGCCATGTTCTTTTCTCGAATATCTGAGGGAGGAATTGGGTTTCAGCTTACTCCTGATCGTCTACTATTTTTGGTGGTTGATATTGCTGTCATTTGTAGTAATTCCGGGTATCGGTTATTTGATAGGTCGTCGTATTAATAATCGTAATTCCAATTAGGCAAAGTTAAGTTAGTGGGCATAAGCGCTTGGCCGCGCTGCGCAACTGTTTGACTTAGGTGTAGTTGAATTCTGATCGGAGGGCAAACATGAAAACTATAGCCGCGGGAATAATCGTTGTTGCGGTAGTTCTCCTCACAGGTGTAACGCCCGTACAGCCAATGCCAGCTCCTCCCACCACTCAGTTCGTGGGAACGATGCCATGTGGAGAGGCCGTCCGCGCGTTCGTCGGAGGTGAAGCGTGTCAGTCAGTCATGTGGCGGCTCGATCTCGGAGTTGTGGAGCGCGGTGAGCCGGGCTGGAGTCTCAATGCGGCGTATGGCTCCAATTCCGCAGCGAGTGTCGGCATGATGCCCGATGGACTGCACCTTTCCGGGAAACTGGAAAAATCAGGGACGACGTATCGTCTAATCTCCAATGCCGGTAAATCGATCTCGTTTCGCCAGGTGTCGAGCACGCTCATCCATTTGCTCGACGACCAAAACCGTCTTATGCCTGGCACCAGCGCATGGAGCTACACACTCAGCCGAGCGGATGTGACCGACGACCCAGGTCGGCCAGAACTAGTGTTCGGTGGGTCCTACACACTTTCGCCCCGCGAGACGGGGAACGCGTTGTTCGGCATTTTTGGCGGCCGCACGCCATGCACGAGCCTCGTGCGCGCGCTTCACATCACTCTCAACGACGGGTGCCAACGTATTAAGTGGCGCGTCACATTACTCCAGAGCGCCAGCACGCATGAGCCAACGACCTATAAGATTGAAGGATCTTTGCACCACACCGCGCGTGAAGGGGCGTGGCGCATCGTTCGCGGCACTGCCACGGACCGAGATGCGGTCGTCTATCAACTTGACGGGACTGCGACCGAAGGGCCGATGTTGTTGTGGAAGGCAGACGACAACGTCCTGTTCCTGCTTGACGAGCGCAAACAACCGCTCGTGGGCACGGTCGATTTCAGCTACACGTTGAGTCGTTCGCCCTGAATTGATAACTGCGGCGCCGCTGGAAATCGATCAGCGTCGAAGCGCTCAAACCTCGCGACATCAAATCGTTCTGAGTTAAGTCCTGGCCATCCGCTACCGCGCATGGTACTGAATAGTAGATGCTGCCGCTCAATCCGATGAATTAAACGTCGCGCGAGTCACGACAAGCTGAAGAAGCGTATCGGACATTCGTTGAGCACCTTCGACGGACCACGAGTTTTGTGATGGCTACAGCGGTCGCATCATACCCGCTTGGAGCGGACTCGTGGGTGAGTAGCCTTGTAGTTGATTGCAAGTTAAGCATCCGAGCGGCGCGCACAAGTTCACACCCCGCTAGGGGTGCGATGTTTATAGCGCGCGGCGACCAACCGAAAGTTCGCACTCCTTTAAGAGTGCGATGTAACGCGACGACAATCGTCAACGGCAGTGACAGAGATCGATAACCATCGCACTCCTAAAGGAGTGCAGAACTTCGACGGCTCGGGCTATAAACATTGCACTCCTAGCGGAGTGCAGAGGTTGTAAGCTTCCGCCTTGAACACGCCCTTAG
>JBKPMX010000018.1:0-14961 GCA_046765655.1 Acidobacteriota bacterium | reverse complement strand
CGGTGTTGTTGATTTGTCTGGGCGTGGGTTTGGCCGCGGGTGTCGGCCGTTGGGACATGGCGCTCATCCTAGCGCTGTTCGTATTACTGACATTGGCGGTTCTCGAGTTTTTCGAAGTCTCGCAAGTTTTCCGATCGATGGAAGTGACTGTGAAGACGCGCAACGTCGACACAACGGAAGCAGCACTCAAGAAGATGTTTGCGCGTCATCAGTTTGACGCTGAACTTCGTGAGCTTGACCGGCCCGACGAAGACGACCCAATCGGCAAGGTCGTTTATCTCGTGAACCTGAACAGCTCAATCAGCACCAACAAACTCAGTGACGAGCTGCTGATGAGTGACGCTGACAATATCGACACGGTCGAGTGGGCTCAGAAGGAGAGTCAAACGTACATGTACAAATAGGTTAGTGGCTGAGTGGCGCCCTAATTTGGTTTTCTCTATCCAAGCTCAGCGACCTTTGCGTCTCGGCGTCCTCTGCGTTCCCCTTGCTACGTTGAACTTCCTCAACAAACGAGCGCTCGCTTCAGGTTTGTTCAGTCTTTTCAAACTTGCAACGGGAACGCAGAGGACGCCGAGGCGCAGAGATCGCCGAGCTTATACAGAGAAGATCTTAGATTAGAGCACGCTCCCAGTGGCTGGGTCTTTGGCCTTTCGTCTTGTTCCTTTGTTAGACTCGTATTTCACACAATCACTCAGCAGGGGTAACGGATGGCGGCTCGCACAATTGTAGTTGGTGACATTCATGGTTGTTATGACGAACTAATAGCGCTCCTTGAAAAAGCGGAGCTCGGCCCTGACGATCATGTGGTGTCAGTCGGCGATCTAATCACCAAGGGTCCCAAGAGTAAGGAAGTGCTGGAGCTGTTCATGACTGATCCACGTTTCAGCGCTGTGATTGGTAATCACGATCTTGCGCTGCGGCGAAAGTGGAACGGTGAAGACATTGAGTTGAAGAATGCGCAGAAGGAAACACACAAAGAACTAAAGAACGAGAAAGACGCCTACTGTACGTACTTCAACAAACTCCCCTTCATCATCGATCTCGATACGCACCTGGTTGTTCACGCGGGACTTCGGCCGAATGTTGAGCTCTATTCGCAAACCACGGGTGACTTAACTCTACTACGTACGCTCGGCGCAGATCGAGAGAGCGAAGAAGGCACGCCGTGGTATCACGTCTACTACGGCGACAAGACAGTGCTCTTCGGACACTGGCCCGCTCCGGAACCACGTCGCGGTAAGAACGCGATTGGTCTCGATACTGGTTGTGTCTATGGCTACAACCTGACGGCTTACGTCATTGAGACTGAAGAATTCGTGAGTGTGAAGGCGTTGAAGTCTTACGACGCGAGCTAATGATCATTTGAAGGGGCGGCCCTCCGTGGCCGCCCGTTCTTTTTCGAGTCGTCGAATGTGCAAGTAAAGAGCGGGAGGCCACGGAGGGCCGCCCCTACAATTATGTCGACGCGAATTATTCAAGTTCCTTTGGCTTCACAATCCATTCAAGACTTCCCTTCTTGTTTCCAACCTCCGCCCACTTCAAGCTCTTAAACGCGATCTTTGTCACCGCCGCAGTCGGATACTCTTCATTTTGCCCAGTCAATAACAATAACAACTCCTGCATCCCTGGATTATGTCCGACGAGCAGCACGGCCTTGTGTTCGTTCTCGAGCTGCGATACCACTTCCACTAACCGTCCGGCAGTCGCTTCATAAATCCGCTCATCCAGGCGAAGCTCTGGTTTCATCTTCGCTGCACGCAAAACCAGCTCGATTGTCTGTCGCGCGCGTACCGCCGGTGAGCTCACTACGAGATCTAAATTGATCTCCTTTTCTTTCAGAAAGGAGCCGACAGCTTCCGAGGCCTTGCGACCACGCCCGGACAATGGCCGTTCAAAATCCGCAAGGTTTGTTTCCTTCCAGCTCGATTTGGCATGCCGCAAAAGATAAAGGGTCCGCATTTATCCGTCCTTCAGATGGTGTTTACAACGCTGTAACACGTCTTTCCTAAAGTGTCAGCCGATTCTACGGAAAGTGTCGTTTTCCGGCCAGTTTTCGTCAACAATCTGCGGGTCACTGGACGGAACGGCTCAAAGAGTTCTAGCCTTAGTACAATTCTCCAAGCTCCAGGAAGACAAAAGCTGATACTCAAATCTATTCTGCCTTGAAACTCGCCGCTATCGACATTGGCTCCAACTCAATCAAACTCGCGGTCATTGAGGCTGCAGCAAGCGACTCGTTCGCTGTTCTAATGCGGGAGAAAGAAGTCGTTCGACTCGGACACGAGACGCTGGCAAACGGACGACTTTCGCCGGAAGCAATCGAACGAGCCGTGAATTGTATTCAGCGGTTTCGAACAACGGCTGAAGCACGACAGGCGGACACAATCGTTGCCGTTGCTACTGCATCCGTACGCGAAGCCCGAAACTCGGCGCAGTTTATAAGGCAGGTGGAAAAGAGGACGGGTGTTCGCGTCGAGATCCTGTCGGGAGTCGAAGAGGCGCGTTTGATCGGATTAGCTGCGTCACACGGTTGTGCACCGCGCGGTGTAACGAATATGAACATCGACATCGGTGGCGGATCGACGGAGATTTCACTGTTCCGCGACGGCGTGCCGCTGTCTCTTTTCTCGGTAAAGTTGGGAGCGGTCAGGCTAACTGATCGATTCCTTCGTAACGATCCGCCAAAGCCAAAGGAGATCGCCAATCTCAAGGCGGAAGTGAGCGCTGCGTTTCAACGGCCAGCGCGCGAACTTCGTAACACAACGTGGCAGAGAGTGTCGGGAACATCCGGCACTATTCTCGCGATTGGCGAGGCGCTTCGCGCAAGCAACACGACGAATGTCGAACGTAAGGAGCAACCTGCACAGCCTGTTGAAGCAGAGGTTCCGCTGAGCCGTCTGGCGCAGTTAAATTCAGCGTTGGCCATGAAGAATCAAGCCGACAGACGAGCATTTGCCGGCATCACGGCGCAACGAGCGGAAATAATTGTTGCCGGTGGTTTCATCCTCGAGGCGGCAATGCGCGCACTTAACCTAAACGTGCTTCACACCTGCGACTGGGCGTTGCGTGAAGGAGTAATCATCGATTGCCTGCGTGAGTGGGAAGACGAAGCTCGGCCACTCGTGCCCGAATTTGAGGATCATAAACTACGCGCTGTACACGCCGTCGGCCGTCGTTTCGGATACGAAGAGACGCACGCGCGACAAGTCGCTAAACTCGCGGAACAGATCTTCGATAGTCTGGCAATATCAGAGAACTTGTCACGACATCATCGAACGTTGATGCTCGCCGGTGCGCTTCTGCACGACATCGGCTATCACATCTCACACGACGCTCACCAAAAGCACGCGCTTTATTTAATCTTGAATTCAGAGCTAACGGGATTCTCGGAAGCAGAACGCGCGGTGATCGCAAACATCGCTAGGTATCATCGCGGATCAATGCCGAGGCGGCGTCACCTGGAATATGCGTCGCTTAATGCAGCAGACCAGGATACCGTCAATAAGTTAGGTGGGATTGTTCGACTCGCAGACGCGCTCGATCGAAATCACGACAGCCGCGTTCAGTCGCTCGAGTGCGTTGCTGAACCAGGTCGATTCGCAATTGGTATCTCCAGCAATTCGAATTACGAAAATGAACTTGCGGAAGTCGAACGAAAAAGAGATCTATTCGAGCAGGCATTTGGTCGAACTCTGACCATCACATCCTCAAAACGAAAAGTGAAGATCGCATAAGGTCATGGCTAGAGCACGAAAGATCAAAGGAATTGATTGCAATGGTGCGGCGGGCGACGGGATAAGGCTCGTGCTCGACGGAAGGTTCTCTGAGATGTCGAAGTTCAGAGACGCCACACTAAATTGGAATGATCCGGAAGGCGTGCATTCGATGCGTGTCGCCTCGCGTCGTCTCCGCAGCGCGCTCCGCGATTTCGCACCTTACCTTCGAAAGCGTGAGCTTACGTCGACACTGCGACGAATAAAGCAGTTAGCAGACGCGCTCGGAGCCGTCCGCGATCAGGATGTAGCAATCGACGCCCTGGAGAAACTGCGAGCGACGGCGCCGCAGCAAGTTTCAGTTGTAATCGGAGAACTTATTAGCATCCGTGAGGGGATACGAAGCAAGGCACGACTGGATTTGAAACCAATCGTCGTCAAAGAGCAACTCAAACAATTGAACCGCGTCTTCTTGATGGCAGTGGACGCCGCAACTGTTCCAAAAGCGCAAAGAGGCCAGCTTTCCAAACCCAGTCAAACTTATGTGGATATGGCGAGGTCGATCATTCTCGATCGCTTAAGGGAGCTTGAGAAACTGAGCAATAGTCTCTATCGTCCGATGAAGGTTAAGCCTCTGCACGACATGCGGATCGCAGCCAAGCGTTTACGATACGCAATCGAATTATTCCAGGAGTGTTGGGGAGAAGGCATCGCACCTTTCGCTGCCGAGGCGGCTCGCCTGCAAACCGCGCTCGGAGATCTGCACGATTGCGATGTTTGGATCCAGAGTTTTGGCCAGCATATCGTCGAAGCGAAAAAGAGAAACGAGCAGAATCACAACGATGAGTTTTCCTGGCTTCTCAGCCATTTCGTCGACACGCGAAATAATCATTTCAACGAGGCATTCGACGTCTGGCGTGAATGGGAGGCGCGCGGCATGAGCGACATGTTGCGCCAGCTTGTTAGTCCTCCGCAGCCAGAGCCGGAACTCGAAGTTCCTTCCGAACAATCAACGACTAATCCTTCATGACAGCCACAGCGACGCGCGAAAAAAAGAAGTCTCCTAAAACCGCCAAAGAGCGGAAACCACGGCATTCTCGTAATCAAAAGCAGCTCTTGTTCAATCGTGAGCTGAGTTGGTTGGAATTCAATCGTCGCGTTTTGGAAGAAGGCCTGGATCAACGACACCCTTTGCTCGAACGATTGAAGTTTCTCGCGATCTTCTCTTCCAATCTTGACGAGTTCTTCATGGTACGCGTGTCAGGTTTACAGGAATCGCTCGCGGGAGGGTTTGGTGAGATATCGCCGGATGGAATGACGCCGACGGAACAACTGAAAGCAATTCGAATCAAGTTGAGTCCAATGCTCGACCAACAGATGAACTGCTTGAAGCAGCAGGTGCTTCCGGCGCTCGCGGAACAACATATCGTGATTCAACGTTACCGGGACCTTTCGAAGCGCGAGAGGAAAGTTGCTGATGAATATTTTTTGGAAAACGTATTTCCGATTCTCACTCCGCAGGCGGTCGATCCTGGGCATCCATTCCCATACGTGTCCAATTTGAGTCTGAATCTCGGCGTGATGGTCGAACCTGAGCAGACAAAGAAGAAAGGCGACGGGACGATCGCACAGGCGAGATTTGCGCGCGTCAAGCTCCCACCCATTGTGCCCAAACTTATTCCGGTTGACGACAAAGGCACCTTTACATTTCTGGGCAGCTTAATCGCGGCCAACATTCAAACGCTCTTCCCGGGAATGAAAACGGCCAAATGTCACCTATTCCGCGTGACTCGCGATGCCGACTTCGAGATCAAAGAAGACGAAGCGAGTGATTTGCTTCGTACGATGCAGCAACACGTGAGGCGGATGCGGTTTGGCGATGCTGTAAGGTTGGAAGTATCGGCAACGATGCCGAAGGAGATGGTGTCGTTCCTAACTGCGTCGCTGGAGCTAACGCCCGACGATGTTTATGTCGTTGATGGGCCATTCAACATTCCTGATCTGATGCAGTTGTACGAACTCGACCGACCTGAATTAAAAGACCACCCACTACCGCTCAAGACCCCTGTTCAGTTGCGAAAAGACGAAGATATTTTTCGTGCAATCAAACGCCAGGACATTCTTCTTCATCATCCGTACACAGCGTATGCGACGGTCACCAACTTCATTAATGCGGCCGCAACCGATCCCGACGTCGTGGCGATCAAGATCTGCCTCTACCGAACGGGAAAAAACTCGCCGGTTGTCCGGGCTCTGATTGATGCAGTTGAGAGAGGCAAACAGGTCGCCGCACTGGTCGAATTGAAAGCACGATTCGATGAAGAGAGCAATATTGGGTGGGCCAACCGGCTCGAACAGGCGGGCGTGCATGTTGTTTATGGCATGGTCGGTCTGAAGACACACTGCAAGTTGACGCTCGTCGTGCGCCGTGAAGGTAAAAGACTACAGCGGTACGTTCACGTCGCTACGGGTAACTACAATCCGACAACCTCGCGCATCTACACAGATCTCGGAGTATTCACGACCGACGATCAGATCGCTGACGATGCCACAAACCTTTTTAATTCACTTACTGGCTTTTCCGACTTCGATGATTACGAGTGCCTGTTGGTGGCGCCGATTAACTTGCGCAAGAACATTATCAAGCTCATTCAAAGAGAGACTGCGAATGCAATAGCCGGAAGGCCCGCACGAATCATCGCGAAGATCAACAGCCTCACGGATCTGGCCGTGGTTCGCGCTCTTTATGCGGCTTCCGAAGCAGGCGTTGAGATCGATCTAATCGTGCGCGGAATTTGTATTCTGCGGCCGGGTGTGCCAGGTGTCTCAAACAACATTCGGGTCAGGAGTATTGTCGGCCGCTTTCTCGAGCATAGTCGGATCTTCTATTTCCACAACAACGGAAAAGAAGAAGTATTCATTGCCAGTGCCGACTTGATGTATCGAAATTTAAGTCGTCGGGTTGAGGTGGCAGTACCGATCAAGGATCCGAAGCTCAAGACATTTTTGAAAGACACTATTCTTGCGGGATATTTGAAAGACAATGTGAACGCACGCGAACTGCGGTCAGACGGAACTTATACGCGAGTGAAGACTGGTGATGGTGAGAAGCGTTTTGATAGCCAACTAGAGTTTGCGCAATCAGCTTAAGCGGATGCTGTTGCATTCGATAATTCAGCCTCGCTCCTGATGCGAACATTTAAATCTCGCAACAACCCGTCTCCGATTTTATAAATCAGCCCGTGTACTGCTAGTTCCTGCCCGCGATTCCACGCATTCTGCACGATTGTAGTCCGACTCACATTAATGACCTGTTCGATTACATTCAGCTCACCTAACCTATTTAAACGTTCACCAGCATCGACAATAGTCGATAGCTCGGATTGATGACTGGTTATGACATCCTGAACATGACGTAACCAATTATCGATTAGACCCAGGTGACTATTCTCCATCGCTGCCTTAAGGCCGCCGCAACCATCGTGACCGCAAACGATGATGTGATGTACTTTTAGAACGTCAACTGCGTATTGCAACACCGAAAGAAAGTTGAAATCCGTGTGGACTATAACGTTAGCGACGTTCCGATGGACGAACATATCACCCGGCTGAAGTCCAACGAGTTGAGTTGAAGGTACACGGCTGTCAGAGCAGCCGATCCACAAATAGCGCGGCGTCTGCTGTCGGGTCAGATTATTAAAAAAGTCCGGATCGCTTGCTTTTATCTTTTCAGCCCAGCGTTTGTTTCCGGCGAGTAAGTCTTTGAGATCGTCCATACTTGGCTGATGAGGACTGGCTTATCTCGGCTTCAAAGGAGCGATGAAGTCCTGTTCTTTTATGTCCTGATGACAAACAACACACGACTTCTGTCCGCGTTCCTCCAAATCAGAAACGAGAGCATAAGTTAGACCACGATCGGACCATGTCAGCACTTTCAAACCCTCAATCGCGTTGTAGTGGAAGAGCAAACCCTTTGCTTTGATCTCCTCACCACCAGACGTCTGCGCAACATTGTCGGACGTAATGACTAAACTGATCGGTTGATTATTCATCCGGTAGGCGACGTAAGCGGCGTAATCGTTCTTGTAGGCAACCAGGCGAGCGCCTTCCATTGTGTAGAGTTTTTCCAGGCCCGGGGCCTCCTGGTAGTTTGGAATCTTGACGCTGAAGCTCACCTTGTTTACGAACCACTGCGATACCTCGTGCGGTTCAGTCGATACCATCTCCAACGGAAGCTGGCCGCGAATATGACGCAGATGAGTATCAGCTGCCATCAAGGCGAAACTCGATGCGCCGGGCGATTGGGGATCGCGTTCGCGTGCTCGCCAGATCAGAATTGGCAATAGCAGAAGTAACACTGCGGCCGCCGCGATGGTCGCAACTGCGCGAGTGTTCTTCGGTCTTGATGCGTTCGTAGTACTGTGTGATTGGAACCGAAGGGCGGTTCTAACGCGCTGCTTCAGTTCAGGAGAAGCGACGTAGAGCGGTTCTGCCGCACGGACGCCATCGAGGAATCTTTGCTCGGCATTTGCCAACGCCTTGCAAGAGTTGCACTCGCGGAGGTGAGATTCGAAATCGACGCGCTCGTCACCCTGTAACTCATTATCGAGATACAGGTTCAATCGATTTCGTATGTCAGTGCAATCACTCATAAATCAGACGGCCTTCAATCGCGTTCTGCCTTCCCTGGCGTTCAGCAATATTCGTAGTTTCTCGCGAGCGCGCGCGAGACGAGACATCACCGTCCCAGCGGGACAATCAAGCACAGAAGCAATCTGCTGGTAACTCAACCCTTCGATATCTCTGAGAACAACGACCTCGCGGTATTGCGTCGGTAGACTCTCCAAGGCCAGTAGTATTTGCGTGCGCTCAACCTTTCGCAGATATACGACCTGTGGATTTGTACTCTCTTCGGACGGGAAAGCTGGATCGAACGACTCTTCATCCTCCAAGCCAACGAACCGGGGTCCGTTATTCTGACGCCGCAGCTGATTGAGCCAGGCGTTTCGCATTACCACGAACAGCCACGCCTTCAAATTGCTCTCCGCAGCCAATTGATTGGCCGCTCGCACGCCTCTTACATACGTTTCCTGCACGAGGTCTTCCGCCTCGGTTCTGTCGCGCGTCAACGTCATCGCATAACCAAACAATGCGTCGATATGCGTTAGCGCTTCCTCATTAAAGGCCGTGGTGGGCATGGTGTTTCAGCCGAACTAAAGGTGCGCAGGATTCCGTTGTTCTAGAGTAACACCTGAGCGGGAAATTTTATTCCAAAAACAACCGAATGTCTGGAATATTCGCAGGGTTCGTGTGTTATTCCTGCAGACCTCGACGTCCGCTGGTTACTTTGACCTCTTCAATTAAGTTTTTTTGGGTTGAATTTGGCCGCCAGGGAGTGCAGAACCTGATCGCGTCGAGGTCAAAATCTCACGGCATTGGCCGCAGATGCTACACAAGTCAGAACTCGTCGTAGGCCAACTGGGCTAGCCTAAGAATAGTTTTGACTCCGTGCCCAGCGTAGATCTGCGGCCAATCTTTTTCGGATGTTCGACACACTCTTCGCAGTGGCAAAACAGTCAGTACCGTCCGCGGTAGCGGATGCGTGGGAAGCCAAGATTTGTTAGTGAGCGACCGTACAACCCGCGCATCTCGAACATCGATCTCAAGTTACCATTGAGGGTTTGGCTTCGCACCCATCCGCTACCGCGGACGGTACTGACTGTGTACCACTCCATTGATTGGTGCGGCACCTCACGACAAACTGAAATTTGTCGAACACTCCGATCATCAAAACAATCGCGACTGGACCTAGCGCTACAAACGCAAAGTGTTCCCAGAAACCGATCTGACGATATGCACCGTTAGCCAGCGGTAAGCCTAAAGTCACGGCGTAATAGATCCCTAATGGAAACACGCAGGCACGAAGCAAACTAAGCGAGTCCAATTCCCTTCTCCGTCTCTCGCCCACCACAAACAGCATCAGCAAAAATCCGAAGTAAACGATTATTCCTTCCAGCCGATGCAACTGCTCGGGATCAAGTGCCCAGAACTTCAAGTGCGTCGCTTGCATTTGCAACGCGATCGATATGCGTGCAGTGTTTGCTATGACTGTCGTTCCGTAGGCAACAGCGGCCGAAATCGGCAGAAACGTCCAAGGCGTGCGCGTTTGCTTGAACCTATCCTTCCAAAGTTGTCGCAGACCCAACATCAAGAATGCGGTGATCAGGAAATTCACACCGGCACATGATGCAGCGATCAGAAATGTATGATCGCTGCTCATGTAACCAGCGTGTGATTCAAAACTGAAGTGCCATCCAGTTATGAATTCCACGAGCACCGTCGTCGGTGCCAGAATCCAGCGCAGTTGGTTGACGCTTGCCGCTGAGTAGTACCACTTCATACCCAGCGCGCCCCCTATAACGGCAGCCAACTGCGCGATGTGATTCACCCGGTTTCGCATTTTAATTGCTCACCGTCCGACGACGATTCCGGTAAGTTCGAAGAACCATGAATAGCGCAACCAGCAACCCAAGACTGGCTAACCAAATGAGCTCCGGTTCACTGCCAACTGCCATGTCGCTAACACCGACTGGGAGCGGCAGAGGTTGTTCGACGTTTTCAGCCGATCCTGTATTATTGACGACCGTCTCACGCACAGCCACAAACGATGTGTACTGAGTCAGCAAGCTATACTTCAGTCCAAGCTGGGTGATCTCTTTAACGCGGCCATCTTCCACCTGGCTCGATCCGTAATCAGACAACTCAGCAATACGGTTACGCGCCCACAGGTAACGCAACGCACGATTTGCTTCTTCGGGTTGTACCGAAGAGACATCGAACCTGGCGACGTAATCACCGCGACCAGTTTTTCCGTGCAGCTCAAATATGCCGCCAACTGGACCACGCCACTTGCCGAATACAATTAAGGGTCGTTGCGCCATCAAGTCGGGCAGATGAGCTGGATGAACGTCGTATGTTTCGAAGCCAACTGAGCGGACGGTGATGTCTGTCAGCACCGGGGTCTGAATGTATTCACGAAACTTCGCGGCGGCCGCGGCAGCTTCATTTTCATCTGTAACGATGAACGGCTCACCCATTCCTGCATGTGCCACACCTTCCATCAGATAACGGTTGACTGATGAGCCGATACCGAACGTGAAGACGTTGCACTTGTCCAGATTGTCGCGGATGTAGTCGAAGACGCCTTGCTCACCTGAAATATAGCCGTCCGTTACGAGCACAACGCTTCTCGAGATGTTCGTGTCGCGCGGGATATTCATCGCCTGCTGAACCGCCGGCAACAGCTCTGTCCCACCACCGCCACGCTGTTGTTCGATCAGATGAATGGCCCTTGTAACGTTCTCCTGATTGGCGGGTAACGACTTGGGAGAAAGTATGGCCGCGTCGCCTGCAAACAACACGATGTTGAAAAGATCAGTAGGCCGCAGCTTTCCAATCAAATCCTTCAATAACTGTTTCGAGGTGTTCAGCGGAAAACCATCCATCGAGCCTGAGACATCGACGACAAAGATGTACTCGCGAGGTGGTATCTCGTCAGTAACAACTCGTTGCGGCGGCTGCGCCATATAAAGAAAGAAATTCTCGTCCTGACCCTGATAAAGCAACAAGCCCGAAGTTATCTGCTCGCCTGCGAGGCGGTACCGCAAGATAAAATCGCGATTACCTTGAAACGCATCCTCTTCCGCCAGATCGACCTGGGCGCTGTTTGAGCCCGTCCACAGCGGCGTCACATGATGTGACGTGCACGTCAAATCCTGGATCGGCATGCCGGCATTAATGCGCGCGGAAATGTGCAACGTGCTCGTTGGTTTGTTGCCTTGACGCAGGTACGGCGTCTTCACCCATCCATTCTTTTTTGGATCCGTTCCAGCAGAGGCGTACCTTGGTCCTACGACTGTTGGAAACACTACTTCGTAAACGCTGTCTGTTGGAACTAACAACTCGGTGTAGAAAAGTGAAATTTCAACTTGTTCCTGCGGCATTAGGTTGGCGAGCTTCATCGAAAAGACATTCGGCCGGTTCTGCTCAAGCAGTGAGGCGCTCTTCCCTTCCTGCTGTGCTTTTTCGAAATCCTGCTGGGCCTTTTCCCGCTCTTTAATTTTGGCGACGATGATCTGGTCGCCGATCTGCATTCGCATTCCATAAACGGCAGCACGTGTCGACGCCGGAAAAACATACGAGGCGTTGATTGGCCGCGTGCCTTCATTCCTATAAACCTGAACAACTTTTACATCAGCGATCACGCCAGACACGGAAATCTCAACGCGCGTGTCTTTCAGCGGTAATTGATCCACGTTTGGATCTCCTTGCACGAAGAAATATGGTGCAAGCGTTTTGTCTTCCTCCTGTACAGCCGATCCTTCGTCCTGCGCGTGTGCGGGGCTGAAGAGAGGAAGAATTGCGGTTGCGATCAAAAACAGGCAGAGACTCATGATGGTCAACTGCCGTAGGCTGGTGTTCATTTGAAGTTTTCTCCACATTTGTAGAGGCCTTTATGGCCCTCCTTTTCAATGGGCCAATGCTATTTGAGAGTGGAGATTTGGCTAACGTAACGGGCCACGAGAGGAAGGCGTACTGACCACAGTCGAGCGTTGTATTGGCCGCGTTTTCGATGAAGGTACGGTTACGGTTGGAACTGGCGTGCAGGCACTTTTAGACAGGATTTCAGGATTACAAGATTTGCGGAACGAGAGCGTCGGTCAATGGTTTCTTAGGTCTGTTTTATCGGTTTCGGATTGTGAATCTTGCAATCCTGAAATCCTGTCCGATCGCTGGTCGTACCAGCCCGGGTGATGAGTTGCAGCCCATTCGCGGGTGACGGTTCCGTCAGTCATTGATTGGAAAGTTCCTGGTGCCGCCGCAGTGCCTTCGTAAATGTGGATGATGAAGCCGGCAAGCATCACGAGCCCCGCAAGATCATGAATCACGTAACTGACGGCGACTATCCAACGCGGAACCACGTGATCGAACCAGAGCAGTAGGCCAGTAACCAAAAACATCAACGCACTGGCAACTATCGTCCAGAAGTAAAGTTTCTGGCCACCGTTGAAGAATCCTGTGTCTGCTGGCTCTCTCGGTTCACGGTTCGTTACGTAGCCTTTCATCCGACGCATCCAGCGACTGTCTGAGCCGGTCCAACGCATCAAAGCTATCCAATTGAAGAATTGAAACGTGAAGGCGATGACGAACGCCAGGCTGAACCACGGATGGAGCGACCGCGTCATCGGGCCACCACCGAATAAAGGCGTCAACCAACGGTATAACCATGGCGAGTAAATCGCGAAGCCAGACAACAGCGCGAGGATAAACGACAGCGCGACGACCCAATGCAGGATTCTCGTGTAGAGCGGATGACGAAGTATTTCGTCGGGGTGTGAACGCAAGCGTGATCGCATTGCTTCGTCGCGATATGGGTAGTCGCGAGAACTCATATTTCGTCTCTCTCTGGCTGTGTTCCAGGCTCGCCGTCAATTGGCTGCGGCCACTTTGGTCCAACTTTCAGTCGATGAAAGAAAACAGCAAGCACTCCCAGCATCGCCATGAACAGTCCCGTCGGTTTCGCCAACCATTTCCAAACAGTATAAGTGGGTGGAATAACCGGACGGGCCGGCAGTCCATACAACTCCGGTTGTGAACTGTCGTGCAGCACATATATGACATGGGTTCCACCAATAGATTGCGGATCGTAAAGACCTGCATTCGCGAATCCGGATTCCGCCTTTAATTGCGATACACGCAGTCCTGCTATTTGGACCATGTCGCTCTTCGTTCCAAAGTGGAGGCAGCCAGTCGGACAAGCCTTAATACACGCCGGTTCTAGGCCTTGGCCCACCCGATCTGAACAGAGTGTGCACTTGAAAACTTTCTTTGTTTGCGGATTGAACTTGGGAATGTCGAAGGGGCAGCCAGAAATGCAGTAGCCACAACCGATACAATTCTCCTGCTGAAAATCGACAATGCCGTTCTCATACTTGATGATCGCGCCATCGGCGGGGCATGCGCGCAGACAACCGGGATCCTCACAGTGCATGCACTGGTCCTTGCGCATGAGCCACATGAAATTGCCTTCGCGTTCATGTTCCGCGAATCTGATCAGATTCCAATAGTTCCACTCCGTTGACGGCATCGTTTGATAGGTGTTGGCGAAGATGGTTTCTCGGAAAGGATGATCGTTCCACTCCACACACGCGACCTCGCACGCCTTACAACCGATGCACGTCGTGACATCGATGTACTTGCAGACTGCGTCTTCGCGTCGCGTATCACGTCCAGGCACCGGTCCGGGATGCGCCGAGATTTCCTGAATCTGCATCGTTCGTGGATTACTCATAACGCTTCAATCTTCTCGATCTTCACCAGGAAGCCCTTGAACTCAGGCGTGTAAGCATTCGGATCGATGGCTGCGGGTGACAACTGATTAGCCGGTGTGCGAGCTGTCTTACCCGCATCCTCCATGATGCCTCGATAGCCCCAATGAATGGGTATGCCGATCTGAAAAGTCTCTTTGCCATCGATCATCATCGGCTTGATTCGCCGGGTCACCATCGCCTTTGCGATGTATTCACCGCGCGCGCTACTCACTGTCACCTGCTCGCCTCCGCGCAGTCCCAATCGATCTGCGAGCTGTGCGGGAATCTCTACAAACGGCTCCGGCACAAGTTCAACATTCATTGGATTGTTCTTGGTCCAATAGTGGTAGTGCTCCGTTAATCGATACGTGGTGCATATGACGTTGTAACCTTGATCGACGGTGCCGAACTTATCAGCGTCGGAGCTATATTTCTTGGCAACTGGATTGTTCGACTGATTTGGATGGAGAGGATTTGCGACAGGACTCTCCATCGGCTCGTAGTGTTCCGGGAGTGGGCCATCCGCGAACGCTGCCAAAGGAGCGAAGATTCGCCCGACGCCCTCCGGATTCATGATGAACGGTCCCATATGATCTTGCGGATCAGAATCAGCCTTGAAGTCGGGTACATCGTTGCCCACCCATTTCTTGTCGTTCGCATTCCACCAGACCTGACGCCGCTCTTGATCCCAAGGCTTACCTGAAAGATCGCACGACGCCCGGTTGTACATGACTCGTCGATTCGCAGGCCAAGACCAGGCCCAGTTTGGATAAACTCCCAGACCGGAAGGATCATCTATTCCGCGACGTTGTGATAGTGCGCCCGCCTCGGTCCAAGAACCCGAATACAACCAGTTTCCACACGCGGTGGTCCCG
>JBKPMX010000017.1:0-12768 GCA_046765655.1 Acidobacteriota bacterium | reverse complement strand
GGTCCTCGTGGGCCGCCTTTATTGGGTTTTGTTTTTGGGGCGCCCCGGGTGCACCGCCCCTACAATCGCCCCACGTCGATTCTGTTCTTCCTAATTCATTACTTCGCTACAATGAGCGCCGATGCGCGCGATGGTTCTCTCAGCCGGTTACGGCACACGACTCTGGCCACTAACAGAAGATCGGACCAAACCGGCCATTCCGATTCTCGGTAAACCACTCGTCGGCTACGTCGCTGAATACCTGGTCCAATATGGTCTGGACGAGATCGTCGTCAATCTTCATCATCGACCGGAGTCTGTCCGCGCTGCGTTGGGAGACGGCAGTGCGTTTGGCGTGAAGCTTACCTACGTTGAAGAGCCAGTGATTCTCGGGACAAGTGGTGCGCTCGACAACGCTCGCGATCTTTTCATTAACGACACGTTTGCCGTCGTCAATGGAAAGATAATCACAGACATCGATCTGAACGCGGCTTTTGAAACACATCGCAAGACCGAAGCGCTCGCGACGCTAGTTCTGATGAAGAATCTAAAGCGTGAGCGGTTTAGTGTCGTCGAAACACGACAGGGGTTGATAACGGGCTTTGGCGGGATGCCAGCAAACGACCAGACAGAGACTCCGCTGATGTTCACAGGCATTCAGATTTTCGAGCCACGCATCTTTGACTACATTCCGCGAGGCGTCTTTTCTCATTCAACAACTGATGTATTTCCGCAAGCCATCGCGAAAGGCGAACGTATCGCAGCACATGTGGCTGAAGGAAAATGGCGAGAACTTTCCACACTGCAACGCTACCTCGACATCAGTATTGAGATGTTGAGAGAGAGGGATCAGCGCTTTAGTTTCGGCAGGAATAACCAAATCTCGGCCGGCGCCAACATTATCGATTCGGTTCTTTGGGATAACGTGCAGGTAGCGGAAGGAGCCCAAGTGAATCGAGCGGTATTGGCTGACAACGTGCGAGTGTCCATGAATGAAGTAATCAGCAATGCGATCGTGGTCCCGCGAGTACTAATCGAAGGTAAGACGCCGCCGGCGAAAGCTCTGCGCGGAATCGTTCAAGGGGAAAACTTTGTTGTGCCCTTGAGCGGATGATACAATCCGGCGTCACACAGTTATAGGAAGAGATAGAGAGCGAGAAGGTAAGTAGTCGCTGTTGTTCTCCAGATAACTCGCCACTTTCATTCTCAAATGAGTTCTGCAAAACAGGTGATCTCGAACGCATTCGAATCTTCCGCGTTAGAACGGCTTACACGAGTACTAAGCCAGAACGGGATTAAGAATCGCGACGTAATTGCTTTGACCCCCGACGCTTCGACTCGGAACTATTTTCGTGTCGGCTGGAAGAAGGGAACTGCAGTCGCCGCAGTGTATCCCGAGGCGTTCGATCCGGAGTTTCATCCGTATCTCGATGTCACCAATCTTTTTCTGAAGTCCGATATTCCAGTGCCGCAAATTTATGCGGTGGATGGACCAGCCGGAGTCATTGTTCAGGAAGATCTGGGCACCCAGCAGTTATTCCAGGTTTTTGAATCAGAGCCTGAGGAGCGGTGCGACGAGTACAAACAACAAGCGATCAGTGTGATCGC
Organism: Acidobacteriota bacterium; assembly: GCA_046765655.1. Taxonomy (GTDB): domain Bacteria; phylum Acidobacteriota; class Blastocatellia; order Pyrinomonadales; family Pyrinomonadaceae; genus PSRF01. Next base: position 11,181 of record JBKPMX010000017.1, on the reverse strand, counting down.
GCGAATTCAGAAAGCGACTGACACTGCGCGTGAGATGAATTCAATCGCGAGCCGTCTGGCATTTGATGAGGCAAAGCTTTCATGGGAGCTCGACTTCTTTTTCGAACATTATTTTGGCAGCTATAGAAAAGAGAGTTTCAGTCACGCCGAAACCGCGGAACTGAAAGCCGAATTGAACGACATCGCTGCCGAACTCGCAGCTGCTCCCCGAGTCTTGTGTCATCGCGATTACCACGGTGCGAACCTAATGGTGGATCCAAAGGGTCGGTTACGCGTAATAGATCACCAGGATGCCCGCATGGGGCCGGCAAGTTACGACCTGGTTTCGTTTCTGCTCGATCGGCAACCAAATCCGCCGTCGCTTGCCGAATTGAGACACCATCGTCTGTTCTTCCTCGAGGAGCGACGAAAAGCGGGTTTAGGCATTTTGGATCCTGACGAGTTTGCATGTGAGTTTCGCTTGATGGCAATCCAGCGAGGACTCAAAGCGACAGGAACTTTCTCGTATCAAACTGCTGTGGCCGGCCGCGGAGTTTTTTACGAATCGTATATCAAACCGACGCTCCAGGTCGTGTTGCAGTCGGCGGTTTGGCTGGATAGATTCCCCGCACTTCAGCGTATCTTAAAGGCACGGATTTAACTTTTGACTCAATGACTACGCAATCATCTGCTATCGCTTCAGACCAACAAACCTACATCAATCAACTTTCGCAGTACGACGGCAAGGAAGTAACTCTCAAGGGCTGGCTTTACAACCTGCGCTCGAGTGGAAAAATCCTTTTCCCGCAGTTGCGCGACGGTACCGGCATCGCTCAATGCGTTGTGCTGAAGAATTCCGTCACGCCAGAGACGTGGGAGGCGTTGAAAGCGCTGGGCCAGGAATCGTCGTTGGTGCTACGCGGCAAGGTCCGCGCTGACAGCCGCGCACCGAGCGGTTTCGAAATCGATGTCAGCAGCGCAGAAGTACTTCAGCAAGTGCACGACTATCCCATCACTCCGAAAGAGCACGGGACCGAGTTTCTGATGGACCATCGCCACTTGTGGCTGCGTTCGCGGCGCCAGCACGCCGTTCTAAAAGTGCGACATACGGTAGTCCAGGCTGTTCGCAACTTTCTCGATCAGGATGGGTTCACCCTCGCTGACTCGCCGATCTTTACACCGGCTGCATGCGAAGGCACAACGACGCTGTTTGAAGTTGACTACTTCGAAGGAGAGAAGGCTTATCTTACCCAATCGGGCCAACTCTACAATGAAGCCACAGCCGCAGCGTTCGGAAAGGCCTACTGTTTTGGTCCAACGTTCCGGGCGGAGAAGTCTAAAACGCGACGCCACCTGACAGAGTTCTGGATGGTAGAACCCGAAATGGCTTACGCACATCTCGACGATGTTATGGCGCTGTCAGAGCGAATGCTTAGCTATATCGCGGCGCGTGTGCTGGAGGATCGGAAAGAAGAGTTGAAGGTGCTCGAACGGGATACTTCAAAGCTCGAGTCAATCATTCCTCCGTTTCCTCGCGTTCATTATGACGACGCAGTTAAGACATTGCAGGAAGGGTTTGATAAAGGTGAGCTCGAGTCTCGTTTTGAATGGGGTGGTGACTTTGGAGCCCCGGACGAAACGTATATCTCCAGCCAATTCGATAAGCCCGTAATGGTCCATCACTATCCAGCTGCCGTAAAAGCTTTTTACATGGCGCGTGATCCTGAAAGATCAGAACTTGCGCTTGGCGTAGACGTGCTCGCGCCCGAAGGTTATGGCGAAGTGATCGGCGGTGGCGAGCGTGCTACCTCTCTCGAATTCCTGACCGAGCAGATCGCGCTCCACCAGCTACCGCAAGAAGCGTTCGAGTGGTATCTGGATCTTCGACGCTACGGAACCATTCCGCACGCGGGGTTTGGAATGGGAATCGAGCGTTGTACTGCATGGATGTGCGGCATTGAACACATTCGCGAAACGATTCCATTTCCGCGAATGCTCTACCGAATCCGACCGTAAACGCGTGAATCGTGAATAGTAAATCGTGAATCGAGCTGGGGAGGCTCTTCGGTTACGACTACTCACTATTCACGATTTACGATTCACTATTCACTATTCACGAAATGGCTGACGAACATCTACGAATTGAATTTAATGAATGGGCACGTGCCGGGCGTGGTGCGGGCATGGAAAAGGGCCATCGACCCGTCGGCGAACAAGCGATTAATCGCATGCGCCTGACTTCAGACGCACGCGTGCTGGATATTGGGTGTGGTTCTGGATGGGCAGCGCGCGTCATGTCCGAACACGCTGCGAATGGACAGGTCGTCGGTATTGATATCTCAGACGAAATGATTGAAGTCGCCCGCGCAGAATCTTCCAACTACCCAAACATTAGTTACGAAGTAGCGAGCGCTGAGGACCTTCCGTTCGGTGACAATGAATTTACGCACGCATTCTCGATGGAATCGTTGTACTACTATTCCAACATCGCTGATGCTTTGAAAGAGATTTATCGCGTGCTAAAGAACGGTGGCCGGTTTGTCACTGTCGTCGATCTATATGCTGAGAACGAGCCGTCGCATCAATGGATACCGACACTAAAGGTTCCCGTCCAACTTCTGTCGACTGCTCAGTACCGCACTCTCTTAACTCAAAGTGGTTTCGAAAACATTTTCGACGAACGCCTGCGTGATCCAACACCTGTACCTAACGACTATGCGGGAGGATCATTCGCGACAAGAGAAGATTATGTACGATACAAAGAGAATGGGTCCCTAATGCTCTCTGCTGAGGTAAGAAAGTGATCGAGACAGAGCGTATTGTCACAATCTTTGGTGGTGCGAAGTGTCACGAATTAGACGACGAATATCGTCATGCACATCGCGTCGGCGAACTATTGGCGGCTGCAGGATTCACGATCTGTACTGGCGGATATCTTGGGGTCATGGAAGCAGCTAGTCGCGGCGCGCGCGAGGCTGGCGGCCGCGTGCTCGGAATCGTCATGAACCAGTTCAAGTCTGAACCGAATCGGTATTTAACTGAAAAGGTAGCTACACCGCACTTTTATGAGCGGCTACAGCGACTGATAACGCGTTCAGTTGGATTCGTCGCGATTCGTGGTGGAATGGGAACAGTGACCGAGCTCTCACTGGTGTGGAACAAAATCCAAACGAAAGTGATCGAGCCTAGACCACTGGTGCTGCTTGGTGATTGCTGGCCGCCAGTCGTGGAGCAGTGGCAGAAGTATCTCGCAGTGAGTGATTCCGACATAGCAGCGCTCGACTTCGCGCGGACACCGGAAGAAGCCGTCGAGATTATTAAACTCAAATCGCAAGGGGTGCGGATACATGAATTGTCCTAAGTGCGGATCACCGATGAACCCGGGTTCCACCTTCTGTGGAGTATGTGGAAATCGTTTAGCTCAGTCTCCTTCGCAATATCAGCAAGCAGCAGGTATCCAGATTGATGCTGACTCGCGTGGCCAAGGTCGCGGGTACGATTGGGAAGTACAGCATCAGCCGTCGTTCGCCCTCGCCATCTTACGTCTTCAAGCAGAACAATCGATTCAAGCAGAAGCAGGCGCCATGGTATCGATGTCGGCAAACATCGAATTGCAGTCACAGATGAAGGGTGGACTATTCGGAGCACTGAAGCGCGCTGCGGGCGGGGAGTCAGCGTTTATTTCAACCTTTACAGCGAGGGGTGGACCAGGAGAAGTGACGTTGGCTCCCGGCGCTCCGGGTGACATCGCCGGGATTGAACTGAGTGGGCAGCAGTTCTTTGTGCAATCGAGTTCCTACCTCGCGGGCGATGCAAGTTTGACGGTCGACACAAAATGGGGCGGCGCAAAGACATTCTTCTCGGGCGAGGGATTGTTTGTATTGCTGGTCCAAGGTGAAGGATTACTTTTGGTTTCGTCTTTTGGCGCAATACATCGCAAGCGATTGCAGCCCGGTGAAAGATACGTCGTCGATACCGGTCACCTCGTTGCTTGGGAAAGCTCGACACAATACACGCTTCGAAAGGCAGCATCAGGATTCTTTCGCAGTATGATGAGCGGAGAGGGAATTGTGGCCGAGTTCACTGGACCGGGCGAGCTTTTGATCCAGACTCGAAATCTTGCGGCACTCGCAGGATTGTTGAAGCCATTCTTTCCGAGCCAGGGCAATGGCGGCAGTGGGTTTAATATAAACTTAGGTGGATAATGGTCGATCGAAGTGGTTCAAGGAAACCAATCAGTTTTCTCGGCGTGCCGCTCGGTTATGGCGCGAGCATGGCCGGCGTCGACATGGGACCGGCAGCGTTACGCGTCGCTGGTCTCAATCAACGAATTAACAGTCTCGGTTACAGGGTTCGTGACCTCGGCGATCTGCGGCTTGAGAGACCTCAAGTAATCCCTCAACCTCAAGATAAACTTAAATATGTAAATGAGATTCGCAGTGCGTGTGAGCAACTCGCGCGCAGTGTTGAAGAGATCATGAATGCTGGGGAGTTCCCAATTGTCCTCGGCGGGGATCATTCAATCGCGATCGGATCCTTCTCTGGTATGTCGGCTTACTATCGCAAGCGAAATGAAACGCTTGGTTTGGTCTACTTCGATGCGCACGCAGATATGAACACACCTGAAACGACTCCTTCGGGTAACATTCATGGAATGCCTTTAGCCGCGTTGTTAGGCTATGGCGTTCCCGAACTAACAAACGTGCATGGCTTTTCCCCAAAGGTTGATCCACAGCACGTTGTTCACATCGGAGCCCGTGATATCGACCCGGGGGAACGCGAGTTAATTCATAAACTGGGCATTCGCTTCATCACCATGCGTGATATCGACGAACGCGGAATGTCTGCTTGCATCGATGAGGCTATCCACATTGCCAGCGCGGCGAATGCGGGTTATTCAGTTACATTCGATGTGGATGTGCTTGATCCGGGCGACGCACCGGGCTCGGGCACACTCGTCCGCGGAGGCTTAACGTATCGGGAAGCGCATCTCGCAATGGAGAAGATTGCAGAAGCAGGCGGCATGCGTTCATTGGAAGTGGTTGAAATCAACACCGCGCTTGACGTGAACAATAAGACTGCAGAGCTAGGTGTTGAATTAATTCTCTCAGCATTGGGAAAGACGATTCTGTGAATTTGTAGGAGCGGTCCTCAGCGGCCCAGGTTCCATTGCGATAACGGCGGCCAGGAGGTTTGCCGGTACAATCTCTAATTAGGAGTAATCCAGGTGCCGAAAAAAGTTCGAGTCGCCGTCGTCTTCGGCGGCCGATCAGGTGAACATGAAGTTTCCATACGTTCGGCGAATGCTGTAATCAAGGCGATCGATCGAAAGAAATACGACGTGTTGCCGATCGCCATAACGAAGGAAGGGAAGTGGCTCCGTCCTCAGGAATCTGCTGCACTACTTCCGGCTTCAACTCAGTCATCAATTTCCACAAAAGCGGCCAGTGGCGACATTGCACTACTCGGAGACCCTTCGCATAAAGGTCTCATCTCGATCGATAACAGTCATGACTCACGTGAACCGATTGATGTGATCCTCCCCGTGCTCCATGGACCTTTTGGCGAAGACGGCACACTTCAAGGATTACTTGAGATGGCAGACGTTCCCTACGTCGGCTGTGGTGTACTGGCATCGGCCGCGGGCATGGATAAGGTGACGATGAAAGCTTTGTTCGTCGAGGCCGGCCTGCCTATCTGCAAGCACCTCTGGTTCCTTCGATCTCAATGGCGAAACGATCCGGAGAAGGTAAGACGCAAGATCACGAAGGACATCGGGCTACCGTGCTTTGTGAAGCCTGCGAACCTTGGATCTTCGGTAGGTGTCTCGCGCGCAAGCGACAAAAATTCCCTGAATAAAGCGATGGACCTGGCGGCTGAATACGATCGGAAGATAATCGTCGAAGAGGAAATTGTCGCTCGGGAGATTGAGTGCGCGATTCTTGGTAACGACGAACCGAAGGCGAGCTTGCCCGGCGAGTATGTAATCAAAGAAGAGAGTGCTAGATTTCTCGACTACACTGAGAAATATTCAAGCACCGGAAATGTGGAATTCGTAGTACCAGCGCCGCTTTCAAAGGCGATGACTGAAAAGATTCAGCGAATGGCTGTTCGTGCCTTCCGCTCTATCGATGGCGCAGGTCTCGCGCGAGTTGATTTCTTTCTTGAAGGGTCGACGGGCCGACTCTTGATAAATGAGTTGAATACTTTGCCAGGTCTTACCGAGGTTTCTGGCTACCCGAAGATGTGGGAAGCTTCAGGGAAGAAATTTCCTCAGGTACTTGATGAACTAATCGAGCTAGCGTTTGAACGTCACCGCGAGAAGGCGCTCACCAGAACGAGTCGTTAACCCTTCGGCGCCCGATAACCTTTTCGCGCTCGGATCTGTAAATCGGGTTTCGACACTCGCACTTCCAAAGCACGCCACTTACCATCTCTCGTCTGATTCAGCGGCCGGTAAGACAACGTGTACTGTTGGCCCAGTTCTTCAGCGATTCCCTTGAATGCATCTCTTAACTCCGGTCCGCCTGGTGTTGTAATGAATCTGCCGCCGGTCTTCTCAGCGAATTCTTTAAGCGAGCCCGCTCTTTGACGTCCGGTGGATCCGCCTACTTCGATCGACGACATGTCGACAGTGTAAATACTGGCTCCAACCTCCAACGCGCTCTCAATAGCCTTGCTTGTGGATGCTTTGCTGAACGTGTCGGCACCATCCGACAAAACGACGATCGCTTTTCTCTTTTCCGGCCGGCTCGCAAGAGCGTGCGATGCTTCGACAATCGCATCGTTGAGTGTTGTCATTCCCTTGGCGCGTATTCCATAAGCAAGGGGGGCCATATCGCGTCCGCCGGAAAAGTTCTGAACACGCTCCACCTTCGAATCGAAACGGTAGATCGCCGCCACATCTTCGTCGCGCAAACCATCCAGAAAACGAATCGCACCCGAGCGTGCAAGTATCATTCGCTGCTCCATGCTTCCAGAACTATCGATCAAGACGACCGAAGCATAAGGTGATTCTTGAAGTGCGAAGCCAACAATCAATTTTGGATCAACTAACTTACCATCTTCGAAGACCTGAAAGTCAGAGGCGCGCAACTTACGCACATAATTGCCTGCGCCGTCCGTCACGGTCACATTTATGACAACCAGTTCCGTGTTGACTCGGACGACATCGTCATCGTCCTGCGCGATGGCGGTGTTAGCGATGAATAGGAAAAAGGAGAGAAGAATTAACCAGCGGCGCATGTTCAGCATTGGTTGTAGCTATTGCGTAAACGTGCGAAGGATTCCGATGAGCTCAAGTAATACGTTAGCTCCATCGATAACCGCAGCGGAGACAACCTGGCGGGGAGTGTTTTGTACGCTTTTTGAAAGTGATTCGGCCGTCTCGGCAATCTGAGCGATCGTGGCGCCTCTGTCTGTAGGTCGATTGACGATTTGAACTTCGTCGGCCTCGCCACCCGCTTCACCACGAATCTTCTTTGTGAGCTTTTCGATTCGATCGAGTCGCTTCAGAGCGTCGCGGTCCAAAGTGTTGCCTGTTTTGAATCCCTGCTGGAGATCTTTTGCGAGCTGGGAAATTTCGCGAGCACGGTCAATATTCTGCTGATGCTCCTTTTCAGCCTCTTTAATCGCACGTTTTGCACGCATTTCCTCCTCGAATGTGGTCAACGGAGGACCATCATCCGAGGTCGAACCCTTATCAGCGGTCGCAGGCTCAGGCGGACGCTTGGGAATTTCACCTCGATTCGACGGTGATGGGTTCTGCGAATTAGATTGGGCGAGAATAACGTCGCTGCAGCAAATGAGAAGCGCGACTAGAATGAAAGTAGAACCGACTGTCGAAATATTTCTGCTCCGCATCATCACTCAATCAGCCAGCGCGATGCTAACTCGAAAGGGTTCATTCACTCAACCGCCAATTACTCTAATTCACAGGTAACCTTAACTCTCGGCACGCCGACTATTAATGAATAACTGGAGCCGGATCCTTCGATCCATCAAGGAACCTTCACCGGGTTCTCTGGCCCATTAATGAATTCACCCGGCTTGCCACCCTTCTTTACGATGATCGTTCGCGGTTCAATCTTTTCTGGCGGACGCTTCTTACCAGGAGAAGAACTGTAAGCGATCAATGTCGACTGCGGATCAGCCTTAACCCCTACGAACCGAATCGTGCCGTACTCAGTTGCAGATAGCTTCAATGAGTACGTCGCTTCAGCATTCGGCTGAAGGTCTGATGGTTCCACAGGCACTGAACGCTGCTCGACCTGCCCGTCTTTCCGTCGAATCAAGTCGAGTGATACCGAAAGGCCCGTCAATTGACGGTCAGAAATGTTCTTAATGGTGCCACCAAACGTCGTCGTTCCTTTCTCGAGGAGCGGTTCATCCATCGACACGTGCGCCACTGCCGGTCCTTTGGGTAAACCATTATCAACGACGGGGACTGTGCTGTTTTCAATGACTTGCCTGGCGTGCCGGTTCCGCATGTATGCATAGCCAACGAGCAGCACCGCCGAGAGAGCAACAGCGCAAACGATACCAAGGAGCATTCGCCTCGAGGTCTCTTTTTCGCGCGCTATCGCCTCTTCCTGGTGGAACGGATCGTTAATCATTACTTAAAGTGATTTCTTACGTGAGATGGAGCTTGGATGCTCGCAAGAGCTCAGGGTTTACTTTAAGGCGCACAAATACTCTGACTCCTGCCGGGAGGAACGCTGCCAGTAATCGTTGAGATCAAGCAGGACAGGAACTCGTCCTCGACAAGTCCGGTACTCCGCAGCGTTAGCCATTCGGCACCTGTTGCACCATCAGTTCGACCTTCGACTTTGGCGTTAACCGCAACGTTAGAACTGGTTCCGTCGATCGGTTGCACTTCCACGGTCAACGTGTAGCGCCCTCGCGTCCAACCACGGGCATTCGACTGAGGTAAGTCTGCGTACCTGCTCAATTCTCCCTGCGATACAACTGCACCTTTTATAAAAGTGTATGGCTGACTCACGACGATCCCGTCTGAAGGTTTCGACGCAGCATCGTCGACCACGAGCTTTCGATCTCTCATCAACTCTTGTACAGCAGTGAGGATTGCGTCACGTCGAGCAGTAAAGCGATATGGATTCGGCAACGGTGGAGCGTCGGGAGTCTTGTCTCGTCCAAAATCCATACCGCGCCCGGTGCCGGTGTCCGTCTTCGTGCCGTTGCTACCAGCGGTACGACTACCCCCAGTGTCGCGCACTCGCTCATTGTTCTTATCGACACCCTTTCCCTGGGCAAAAACGACGACGCATAAACCTAACGATAAGATCAAAGCAGTAATGAAGCGGTACATGATGATCACCCTTAGTCGAGCAGGCAAAAATATCGAGGGGAAACTATTTGGAGAATAGATTAACAGCACTACAAATTCAAGCAGTTGCTCTCTTTCGCGGTCCCATCAGGGCGAAGGTGAGGCGGTACTGTTTTGGTTCTTGCGCGCTTCGTCGATATCTCGTTGTCGCTCCCAGTTGCGTAACGCCTGGACGCCCTTTTCAAACTCCGCACTACTTGAATAGAAGTTGTGCGCCCCATCATAACGATCAGGGTTACGGACGTAATACAGATACTCAGTCGAAGCAGGATTCAATGCAGCGTTCAGGGAACTCGCGCCGGGCGAGGCAACTGGACCAGGCGGCAATCCCGGATGAAGACGCGTGTTGTAAGGCGACTGTCGTTCGATGTCGCTCTTGTAAACCTTCCCGTCGTAGCGCCATCTTCCTTCAAGCTTCGATGCATAGATCACCGTCGAGTCGACGGCGAGTGGGATATCACGCTGCAAGCGGTTGTAGATTACCGAGGCCACGATCGGTCGCTCTTCAGATAACTTGGCTTCAGTCTCAATGATCGAAGCGACTGTTACGATCTGTCTGGGTGATAGATTCAAACGCTTGGCCGCATCCGACCAATCAGGCTTCCACACGTTCAGAAACTGCTTGACCATCATCTCGACGACTTTTGGCGCCGGTGTCTCAGGAGTGAACTCATAGGTATCTGGAAATAGATAGCCTTCGAGGTTCTTCGCCGCCGGATCGATTTCGCGAATCAAGCTGACGTCATTTAGTAACTCGAGTCCTTGAGCTTCGGTTGAGACGTGTAGTTCAGGCACCTGCGTCATCGCACGCGCGATCTCAAAACGCGTCCAACCTTCGATGACAGTGAATCGCGACATGCGTCGTTCACCGCGTTGCACTCTTGCTACCGCTGCTAGAGGAGAAATCGGTGAAGGGAAGTCGTATTCACCGGCCTTCAATGTCGATCCCTTGCCCGTAAGTTTCAAATAGATCGACAGCGGCCATTCATGTTTGATGATTCCTTCCGACGCGAGTCTCTTAACAACGAAAGAGGTTGACGAGCCCGGCGGTATTTCGATGTACTTGCCAGTCTTTTGATGGGCAACAGGTCGGCGCAATTCGGCATAGATCCACGCCGTCAGACCTCCGCCCAGGAGCAGCGCAACTGTGGCCAGAACTATTAGTATGCGTTTCATTTGTTATTCAGGACTCACCAAAAATCGCTCCTCACGACTGTTTAGGAAATCTCGCAGGATGATCGCTGCCGATTCGCTATCGACCAAAGCATCGACCTCCGCCTTACTGTACCCATCGTCGCGCAAAGAAGTTCGCGCTTCTTTGGAAGTCAGCCTCTCGTCCTGAAGGTAAACTGGAATCTTCAGAGACCGCGCGAAGTTTCGAGACAATTGTTGAGCGGTTTCGGCTGCGGGTCCCCGCGTGCCGTCGAGACTTAGTGGCAAACCAATCACCAACGTTTGTGCGTCAAACCCTTCGATCAAGGCGCTGATGTTCTTAAGCAGATCTTTCCAATTCGTACGCCTGATCGGGTCAAGCCGTTTAATTGTAATCGAAAGCGAGTCGGATATTGCGACGCCAATAGTTTTCTGACCCAGATCAAGCGCCAGAACCGGGGAAGCGGGCGCGTTTTCGGCGTTCAAATGATTCATCTAAGCAGCGATTCTAGAAGTGTTTATCGGTTCTTGAGTCGTCAGAAGTTCACCTTGCACCGTCGAAAGGCCGCCTGTATCATACCTTCCGACCCGATGAACGGTCGCCGCTGCGACAGTCTTTAACGTAATCGAAGAGGTATTTAAATGTCATTTCGAACCAAGTTCATTCTCATCCTGCTCTCAGCAACCCTGACGGTCTATACGGT
>JBKPMX010000016.1:0-19857 GCA_046765655.1 Acidobacteriota bacterium | reverse complement strand
CTTGCCGAGACGGTGATGGCATTGATGGCGGGTAACGCAGCGGTGTTGAAGCCGAGTGAGCTAACGCCGTTCACCGCACTGAAAATCGGGGATGTTTTCGAAAAGGCAGGACTGCCTGCAGGCGTTCTGGAGATTGTAACTGGTGATGGATTGACCGGCGCTGCACTGGTAGATGCGGCAGTTAATAAGGTGATGTTCACTGGAAGCGTTGAAACGGGAAAGCGGGTCGCTGAAGTGGCGGCGCGGCATCTCACTCCTGTGGTGCTCGAGCTTGGCGGCAAAGATCCCATGATCGTCTTCGAGGATGCAAACCTGAAGAATGCATCACGCGCCGCTGTTTGGGGGGCATTCTGTAACGCTGGCCAGGCATGCGCCTCTATCGAGCGTTGTTACGTTCACGAGTCGATCGCCAAAGAGTTTATTGATTTGGTCGTAAACGAAACCGTCGCACTGAAGCAGGGCGCGCCTGATTCAGACAACATCGATCTCGGCGCGATGTCGAATGAACGCCAACTCAAAATTGTCGAAGATCATATTACGGATGCGAAAGTCCGAGGCGCCCAGGTTCTCACTGGCGGCAAGCGATTGTCAGAAGGTGAAGGCTGGTTCCACGAGCCCACGGTGCTTATCAACGTCGATCATTCAATGAAGCTGATGCGTGAAGAAACGTTTGGGCCAGTGCTGCCGATCATGACCTTCAAATCAGAAGGCGAAGCTGTGCGATTGGCAAACGACAGCATCTACGGGTTAACAGCGAGTGTGTGGACCAACAATCTCGGTCGCGGCGAACGCGTCGCACAAAAGATTCAGGCCGGTACCGTGATGGTGAATGAAGTGGTCTACACACACGCGATCGCACAAACGCCCTGGGGTGGCGTAAAGCAAAGCGGTTACGGCCGAACACACGGTCGGTTGGGATTACTGGAATTAGTCACGCCTCAGCACATTCACGTAAATAGCATGCCGTGGGTGCCGGATGTGTGGTGGTTCAGGTACTCGAAGGAAGCCGCCAATCTATTTCGCGGTCTCGCACGACGCTTCACCAACGGGTCGGTTTTGCAATCGTCGTTGTTATTGCCGGCGATATTGAAGCGACTTAGAGACAGGCAATAATCGCGAACGACTTGGGCAGTCGGTAAGAGCAAGCAGTCGGCACACTCAACCGACTCGAAGCGCGCAGTCAGGAAGGGGGCAAGCGGTCAATACGATCAACTCACGAAAGCGACAATCAGCGCGCCCCCGCTACAACTCTCAATTTCTTCAAGCACCAATCAAATGTGAGTTATAGCGGGGGCGCGCTGCTTGAGTGGTTTCGGATCTTGAATACACCGACCGCTTGCCCCCTTCCTTACTGCACCTCTTACGTGGGTCTTTTACTTTTCCAGCAGTCTCCTTTAGGATTTCCGCTTTTACGAATATGCGATTTTGGCGCGATTACATGCACCGGCGGGAACACTGGTATCACCAACGTGATAACAACCGGCTCGTGCGTCCATTCGATTGGGGCTTGTCGTATGTCGTCGATCACGTGAATGGCGACGATCCGCGCGACGTACTGCAACAGCATAGTCGGGCAGTTATGAACAACAGCGATAACTTCTATTCGCTGTCGCCAGTATCAGATTATCGGTTGGAGGGCGATCAATTAACGTGGACCAGCGCGATTCAGACGCCTTCTCCCGAGAACAACATTGCTCGCGGAAGGTTCTTCCCTGCGAAGACAAAGAATGGGAAACGCCCGCGCGCCGCGATTGTTGTGTTGCCCCAATGGAACGCACAGCCTGAAAGTCACGTTGAGGCTTGCCGGATCTTCAACTTCATCGGGATGTCAGCCCTCCGCCTCACGCTTCCTTATCACCAACACCGTAAGCCGGTCGAGCTCGAACGTGCCGATCATCTCGTGAGCACAAGCATCGGTCGAACGATTCAGTCGATGCGACAGGCTGTGCTAGACACGCGCGCCGCAGTGGCGTGGTTGAAAAATGAAGGCTATGAAAAGGTAGGAATACTAGGCACGAGCGTGGGTTCCTGTATTGCGTTTTTGACTTTCGCGCACGAACCAAATCTCGATGCCGGAACGTTCAATCACGTTTCCGGTTATGTCGCCGACGTAGTTTGGAAGGGTCTGTCAACGAAACATGTCCGGGAAGGTTTCGGACGTCACTTAACGCTTGATGAGTTGCGGGAGTACTGGTCACCAATTAGTCCGCTACCGTTTATGCCGCGACTAACACAAATGGGCCAACGACCTTTTAGATTCCTGATCGCACGATACGACCTTACGTTTCCGATTGACTTGTCGCACGAAGCGATCGCCGAGGCCCGCCGTCACAACTTGCCGTTCGATGTTGTCTGGCTACCTTGCGGTCACTACACAACCGCCGAGATGCCCTGGAAAGCGATCGATGCGTGGAAGATCGCGACGTTTTTTAGGAAGCAGTTCCGTGAGTAGGGCGACTGGCGGTGGTTAGAAAAAGAAATCATTGGTCATTTGAGAATTGACATTTGATATTTGAGTGTTCCTTTTCGCTTTCTCACAAAAGCTCCTTTTCCAAGACAAACCACAAATCTCAAATATGAATTGTCAAATCTCAAATGACCAATGGTTTTCTTTGTTCTCGCGCCACCACTCACTTGGCTAACGGAAACACCGGCGCGATGTCCACCGGCACATTCGTCATTTTATCAAGCGCCTGCTTCATCGGCGGTCTGATCACTGCATACTTGTCTAAGATGTCCTTCGCCTTTGTGTATGATCCTTCTGCCTCAAGTGTCAGCAAGTCGTGCGTAAGTTTTCGGACCGCTTCCTTTATCCGCGAATCGTCGACACTGAACGTTCCCGTAACCTCATCAAACTTGATCGCGCCTTCATCAGTGAGATAGTTGAACTGCATCGCGACGCCTCGACCATGGGCCTCGGTGATCCCAAACCTGACCGAACGAAACATACTCGCGAGATAGGTGGAATAGAGTGAGCGTTCGAGGCTCTTTTCAAATAGCCCCTTGTCGATCATGAATTGCAAAGCCCACAGACCGGTCATGTCAGCCTTCGCTTCCTCGATTGCGGAATAAAGGTCTTTCAATTGTTTTCTCACCGTCGTCTGTTCGCTACCGACAGTGATGTTATGCGGTCCAAGCCCATGCATCAGTTCATGACAAAGAATATGAGTGAAGAATGCATCGAAACTCAGCGTGGCTCGCTGCGCAGGACTCAGAACGACCTGCGAGATTGGAATCAATGTCTTGTTGAACTTCGCATCCTGAACGTTCTTCAGCATTACCCGCTTTGAGCCTTTTTCTTTAACGACACGCTCGTCGTTCGGTAGGTTGAATGCAGCAGTTTGCACGCCGCTGTTTCCCTCACCTGAGCCAAACACTTCGTTCACCACGCGAATCGGTGATGCGGCGCCGAGTTTTGGGTTGCGATACTTCGGATCGATTGGAAGATTGTTTTCCAGCTCCTGCAGATGGGCCCCAAACTTTGCGAGCTTTGCAGTCTCCGCGTCGTCGCGCAAAGTTACGTACGCTTCAAAAGATGCCTTGTAGCTGTATAATTCATCTTCGTAGGTCTCATATGGACCAATCGTCACGTCGATGGGTGAATCCAGTTCCATCCACGCCACATCGCTGTCGTAGTAATCATCGGAACCGAACGCATCCGCGCGCTTGTTGAGAAAGTTCGCGAGCGTCTTGTTAGAAGTGAGCGACGCAGCTTCGCGTAAAAGTTTGGCAGCTGGTTCAAGGTATTCCTTGTAAGCCTGACTGTACGGCACGGTCATCAGCTTCCCGCTTGCATCGCGCCTAATCAGGTAAAAGAATCCGGTAGCCTTTTTCTTTTCATCCTCGGAAAGACCTGCGACCCACTTATCGAATTCATCCTTGGTCATGTCATCGGGATAAGCGTTTGCATTCGGTGGCTTTTCCTTCGGAACGCCTTCAATGAAAGGCTCATTATTATCAATCCGCGACCAGGGACCATCGTTGATGTAGAAATAATTCAGACGCTGACGACCGGCAGCACTGTTATCAGCTTTTAGTTTCGCCTCTAAAGCAGCATTTCCACTCCACACCTGCTGCAGAAACAGGGGGTCGAGGAGCTTTGAGGCCTCGATGATCTTGGCAAGCGCCTGCTGATCCTTCGGAGACAACTTTGCAGAGTCTGCGGTCAACACGGTCGGAGCGAAGCGCGCGATTTTCTTTTCGAGGTCGGTGTTGGCCGTCTTGTTTTGGCTTATCAAAGGTGTAATCGTCAGAGAAAGAAGCAAAAGACAGAATAAGAATTGAGTTAGGGCCCTCATAATCGTCCTCAGTTAAGAAGTTGGGGATGGGAGAATGTTAGCGATTGTTCTAGTTATTGAAAAGCGCAGAGACCACCGACTTCATGTCGGTGGTTTTCAATGTCAGCCTACAGTTTGCCGCTTCCTCCGGCGCGCGTCGCGCGATGGCCTGATGTTGTCCGCAGTTAGGTTGACTAGCCGGCGATCGTATTCAGTACCATTCGCGGTAGCGGATGGCCGAGACTCAAGCAGCGCGAGTTGAGTGTGGGCCATCAGCTACCGCGAATGGTACTGAATACGATCGCCTTTTGTAAGCCCAACCATTCCGGATTTTCCACCGACGTGAAGTCGGTGGTTTTTCCCAATTAGAGTTCCTGTCTATTTTTGAGGATCCTCACAAACGAAGCTGATCGCAATTCCTGCAACGTCAGCCCAGATAACTCCAACGCTTCCTCTTCTGTAATCGCGCCGCAATTAATCGCCCGTAGAAAATAGTTCAGCAGACCTTGACCTGTTGCCGCATCGTCAAACACGTCACCAACCAGTGTTGCCTTGGCCGCCTTCTCTACGAAATTCTTTAAACGTTCCGATGCTGCTTCTAAACTCTCCAGGAAAAAAGCGTAAACGGCAGCGTATCGCGTCGGTAGTTGAGCGGGATGCAAATCCCAACCTTGGTAGAAACCCGTAACGAGCGAATGTTGTATGTGATCGTAGTGTAACTTCCACGCTCGATGGACCACGGCGCGATTCTCTTCAATCTGTTCCTGGGTTAACGGAGCGCTTCCTTCAACGAAGCGATGCGGCGCGACGGGCATAATGTTAGTTGCGCCATCCGATAGCCAGATGCCTGTGCCGGCAAATGAAACCTGCATCATGTTCTTCGCGAAATCACATGCGGGGTGAAGCATGTGTTGATGCGCGGCTGTGATGTTGCAGCCTGCAGTGTAGTCGTAGGTTCCGAAGTGCGCGGCGACGCAACGACCTTCCGAGCGAGCGAGCAACAAAGGCAGGTTGACTTCGCCACGGTGATTGATGATCGACTGAGTGGTCTCAATCATCATCTCAAATTTGAGCGAACCCTTCGGTAGGGCTGACCGTTGTTCGAGTTGGGTCAGTATTGATGCAAGAGCTGCGACCTGCTCGGGGATTGTGATCTTCGGGAGCGTGATTACAAAATTCTCGGGCAGCTTTCCGTTGGTCTGCTTCGCCACAGTTGAAACAAAAATATCAAGAGTGCGAATACTTCTGTCTCGCAGTTCTTCGTTAAAAGGTTTAATGCGAACGCCAATGAAAGGCGGCAGCGTGCCGTTCCTGCTTGCTTCAGCCACTTCATTCGCCGCTGACTCAGCGTGACCGTCCTCTTCCACATCGGGACGATTGCCATAGCCATCTTCGAAGTCGATGCGAAAGTCCTCGACCGGCTCACGGCGTAGTTTCTCGTTGACTCGTTTATAAATCGTATGGGCCAACCAGAGCGGCTTGTTTTCCCGTCGAGCGGCATCCGGATCATTTTCGAGCGCATTCAACTCATATGACGCATCGTCGATCGAGTGCGGCAATTGATCCGAGCCGGGTAGATCGACAGCACGTGCAAAGGCGAGATAGTCAGGGGCAAATTGATCGAGCGCACGACGCGCCAACGCACCGAGCCGGTCCGCAGAGTCGGCCTTGAATAGATGTGCTCCGCCGTAGACAGTGTGTACTGGTTGTCGTTTGCCGGTTTCACCAGGGTAGTGCGTAGTGAATTCCTCATTCGCTGCACTGAGGCGCCCTGTGATTTCACGCACACTCTCTGGTGATAGAGAAGCTTTCATTCGAAACCTCTTTGCTGGATTCAGGATGTGGTGACTTTAGTACAGACTCCGGTAGTACTCAACGCTGTGTCACGAAGTCAGTACACTGTGGGCGAGAACCAGCCACAGATTCGCGCGTAAACACAGACGCAATACTCAGGTTTCCGACCTTTGCTTTCTGTTCTTATCTGTGCGCATCGGCGTGAATCTGCGGCTCATTCTTCCTGTTTCGTTGAATCCGCAGCACCTCACGACAAACTGAAGTGTATGGGACATGGGTGGCCGAAATCGTTTATTGACACCCTCAATTGACCTTCGCTATGGTGCCAGAAGGTCCGCCAGGCGCAGACCAACACCCGACTCATTTCTTGCCTCGTAGTTAACTCACAATCCACGTAAGACCGAGGATAATAAGATGAGAATACTTAACCGTGCGTCGATCGTTGCGTTGTTGCTGCTGCCGTTGTGTTTCAGTGCCGCTACCGGAAGACCGCAGTCGAACCACGGCGGAAAGATTCAAACCACGTATGACGGGTTTACTCAGGAGACTATTGTCAGCTTACAGAAGATGCGCATCTCATGCGATGGCATCAAGTCGACTTTTAAGAACGCCTGTGTCAGCTTGTCCGTGAGTCTCCACTGCAACGGTGTTCAGGCTTCCAAGGTTAATTACGTGTCTATGCAACTCATGTTTGAGACAAGCGCGTGGGACGAAAGACACGCATTAGACCAACGGAGTCTCGTGGTCGTCGTTAACAATGAGACATTGCGCGTTGGACAAATGAAACTGATTAGTCAGGCAGTCAACGACTCCATGACTGAGACTCTTGGGATCGAGTTCCCCTACGAGACGTTCAAGAAGATGGCTGCCGCGCAATTTGTCGAAATGCAGGTTGGGCCAACCAGATTCATGCTTCGCAACAAGAACCTTGATGCGTTTCGCGATCTGAACAACCGTGTCGGCGGATGAATCGATAGTCGGGCGCAGTCGCAGGGAAAACAAATCATTTGATGATTCTGCTCCCATTCTTTCACGACACCGCTTGATACTTTGCCGCGCTCGCAACCGACTGAACACGCCTTTGTCGCACGGTTGCTCCTGACTGATTTGCCAGTCGCCGTCTCAGTTGCAGTGCCGCCAGCAGGATCACGCTTGCGCCAAACATCTCCATAAACTCTTCGACCGTTACTTCGAGTCGATACAGAATGGGATGCGTTGGCGGGATGTGATACCCAATCGTCTCGACGACCATACCGCCGGTTAATCCTATCGCTGCGCCCAGAAGGGTAAGTAATACAAACCTCCGATGATGCACCCAGAGCCGCAGCAGATCTTTTGCCAGCATCTGACCAATGGAAACCAAAATAGCGGCGAACACCATGACGAAGAAAAAGTTCTGCACGATAAAGGGTGGGATCCAGTCGATGTACCGGGCGCCGATCAAGGCGTGTACACGTTCATGAATCTGGGCAGTTTCGTCTGAGGAGACATACAGGGCCGCGATGCCAGCCACAATGAACAGCACGCGAGAAGGTCGGATTTCGCTACCTTTCCGTCGAACACAACTGAAGTACGAGATTGCAACTGCGAACAGCTGACACGACGAAAACCACGCAGGAATATTTCCCTCGCCATCCAGGTCGAAAAGGCCATGGAGTAGTTGAAAGCTGTAGTTCGTGGCGATGTCGACCCAGTAAAGCACAACCAGAATCAGTTCACATGAGAGAGCTGTGAAGAAGATCCGTGACGGTAATTGGGAGATTTTCATAGTCGTTGTGTTGCTGAATCGACTTTCCGCGAGTCAGCATGGTCTGAGATCGATAGCAATCTCCGTTCACAACAGAAACAGTCAGTATCCCGACACGTCGGGATAGCGTCGGGTCGTCTAGCGATTAGAGCCTTCGGCGGAATGAAGCCCGACGCTATGTCGTTTCGGTGCTGACTGGTCCCTTCTAATAGCGGCATGGGCCAGCATCATTGCCGCGCCAGTTGGCGTCGATTTACGGCGCTCGACCTGGCCACAGAACCCCCCAGCTGGAGATCCATTACCGCTCAATCAGCAGCGGACAGAAGCCTCATGCTAATCATCTTGAGATCTGAGGAAGATGGTAGAGAGTTATGGATCTCAGCGGGGATGAACCGCCCTTCCTCACCTGCGACTTAATTAAACTTGAGTTGTTTGAGCGGAAGTTGAGTGGTTGATGTTATGTACCTTGAACTTATTATTGATGGCTTGCGTCGTATAGCCTGAATCACCTAGTTACTCCGTGAACTGCGCCGCACATAACCCGTGCGCGTGCGGACGGCGAGTTTTCGATTCCCTGTATTCGCAGAAGACGATAGCTTGAGCTTTATTCGGTGTTGCTTTCCGTCGAGTGTCGTTTCTGACGGCTTGAATCCCATGCTGTACCGCGCTCGCAGATGCGCGATGAGTTGCTCGAGTCGATCATCGACTTCGTCCTTCTTGGCTCCTATGAGCTCGCCTCCGGTGGCGTCAGCATAGTCATCGAGACCGTGCATGGCGCCAACCGTCATGAGGTTTATGACCTTGCCGATTCCGCCTCGAACAATCAATCCATAGACGACGATGCCAGATTCAAGAAGATCGACCATGACGTGCTTGTTACTACCATGCTCGCTCGCGATGTTGTCACTTACGACCAGTATCACGCGTCGACTGACCGGATTCGCAGCCTTTTCCATAACTGAAAGAGCGGAGCGCAGGGCATCGTTAAAGAAAGTTCCGCGGCCAATCGTGTCCACCCGGCTTGCCTCTACAATTTTGTCTGAGACTAGTTGGCGATCTTTTGAAAAGTGCTGCACGAGCTTCGATTCCTGCGCAAAGGCCATGACAGCCACTTCGTCCTCCGACTTCAATTTCTCAAGCGCGGTGCGCGCGCGCTGACCTATCTGTTCGATAAATGGAACTACGCTCCCGCTGACATCCAACAACAGGACGACAGAAAGAGGTAACTGATCCTCACTAAAGTAAGTGATCGGTTGTTTCACGTCGTCGACAAAGAGCTCGAAATCGTTAGCCTTCAGGTCTCGAACTGGGTGTCCTGTCTTCTTGTCGATAACGAGCGCATCGAGAACAACCAGGTCTGTATTGATCCGCACGACGTCATCACTTGAAGGTTGCTGGGCAATGCAAATGTTTGCCGCGACAACGAGAATGGCTAAGCAGAATAGTGATCGGTGGCGTAGAAGGGGGTGGGCTATCAACATGCGCGCGTTGCGGAGAGACTTGATGATCGAGCGTTACGGAGTTTGTGCAAGGAAGTCTTCGATCAGTTGGCGATCGTGCTCGTCTTTAATGCGAGTGAAAAGCTTCGTGCCGAGTTTTCTAATCGTTTCGGGTTTATCGAACGGCATGCGGTCATACACTTTTCCGCCGCTGAAGTGGCAAGGCATGCATTTCGATTGAAAGATTGGTTTGAGCTGAGATTCGAAATCGACACGCGGTTTCGGCGCCGACGCGGCTGAGACCTTTGCGGGGGAGATGAAGCTCGCGCTTCCGGTGCGCTTAGGAATTCGGCCGATACCAATCAGCAAGAACGCTGCTGCGATGAAGACCAGAACGATCCGCATGGCGTAATGCTACTCCTGATGGATGCAATAGTGAATGACAAAAGCGAGGTAACCCGGCGTCTGCTCCTGTCCTTCGTTGACGCACAGGTTTACGCAAGAAGAGCGGAATAGTTCCTGCGGAGATGTTAAGTCTCGATGAGGTTGGTTACGAACTCGCGGATTATCGATTCAATATTCTGAAGTGTTGACCCAGTCGACGTGAGCGAAAAGCGTCTCATTCTCCCAGGGCTTTGGCCTGGAGTGAATGACAGATCGAACTATCCGAAAGATGCGGAACCAGAGCTATTTAGGTCTCAGAACCGAGAAGTATTTTGGAGACATATTCGAAGGGATGTTGGCAGCGCATACGGGACTCGAACCCGTGATCTCTGCCTTGAGAGGGCAGCGTGTTAACCAACTACACCAATGCGCCGCAGCGGGTTCGAATTATAGGTGGCGGTATACAAGTGCGCAAGTTTGGTAGCTCTTGAGTGCGGGTTCAGTTTCAAGCCTCTGCGCAACCTCTCCGTTCTCGGCGTCTCTTGCGGTTTCCGTCTCAACTTACTTAACCGCAGAGACGCGGTGGACGCAGAGGGTGCGCAGAGACTTCAAACTGAACCAACACCAGCTCTCGTGGATCTAAACTTGCTCAAATGGCAGTCGATTGTCCAGGAACTGACGATTCTGTAGTGAATGGTCAGGGGTGGTGGGGGAAGTTCCCCAACACCACAACAGTCGCTTGAATTTTGCGCAGTCATCGGTGATCGCAAAGCGCTAGTGTTATACTGCGTTCGCTCGTAATCATCTGGCCATGAATCGTCTCAACTGATCCCCCGTATGCACTTCCCGCTCGTCGTTAGCTACAACGTCGCGCCGAGTTTCTCCTTTCCATTTCATTTTTCAAATACCGACGCGAGGACTCGATGAATATCGTTGTGTTGCGCGAAACACAAAAGGGCGAAGCGCGCGTTGCGCTGATGCCGGAATCCGTCAAGAAACTCGTTGCGCTAAAAGCTTCAGTGCTCGTCGAATCGGGTGCTGGTCTCTCTGCCGCTCGCACGGATGAAGAGTTTCGCGAAGCAGGCGCTGAGATATCATCAGATAGATCAAAACTTCTTTCCGAAGCTGATGTGCTCGCAGTTGTAAACCGACCATCACCGGAAGACTTTCAACAACTGCGCAACGGAGCAGTGGTCATCGGTTTCCTGCGACCACTAGATGAACCATCGGCCCTAACACCGGCGGTGAACGGCGGGGTTACGACGTTTGCAGTCGAACTTATTCCGCGTATCACGCGCGCGCAGGCGATGGATGCTCTGTCGTCAATGGCTACTGTTGCGGGTTACAAAGCGGTACTGATCGGCGCTTCATACATTCCGCGCATGTTTCCTTTGCTGATGACGGCCGCCGGAACTGTTCCACCAGCGCGCGTGCTTGTGCTCGGCGCTGGCGTTGCGGGATTGCAGGCGATAGCAACGGCGCGACGGCTTGGTGCGGTAGTGGAAGGATACGATGTTCGCGCAGCTGCGGGTGAACAAGTGAAGTCGTTAGGCGCGACATTTTTGGAAGTAGATCTCGGCGGCATCAAAACGGAAGACGCTGGTGGCTATGCAGTCGAGCTTTCGGAAGAAGCAATGAACCGCGGCCGCGCATTAATTGCTGAACATGCAAAGACTACGGATGTTTTGATCACCACGGCACAAGTGCCCGGCAGACGCGCGCCGCTACTGATCACTGAAGAGGCTGTGAACGGAATGAAGCGCGGCTCCGTAGTTATCGATCTTGCAGGGGCTACCGGTGGCAACTGCGCGCTGAGCAAGGCTGATGAAGTAGTCGAGCGAAATGGTGTGACGATCCTCGCGCCAACAAACTTGCCCGCATCCATTCCAGTTCACGCGAGCCAGCTTTATTCGAGGAACATCACTTCATTCTTGTCGCTGTTGGTTAAAGACGGCCAACTGCAAATCGATTTGAATGACGACGTGGTTGGTCCATCGTGCGTAACGCACCAGGGACAGGTTGTTAACCAGCGTGTCGCCACAAGCCTGGGGTCCGGCACATGACTCTCTTAGGACAAGAAAAAACTTTCACGGACAAGGACGTCGACCCGGGCAGCGTTCTTCTGGCCATCTTCGCCGGTTCCGGGGTCGCTGTTGTGTTCGGACTCGGTGGTTTCTTTTTGTTGAGGGACGACACGGCCGCAATGGGCGTCGTGTTGTTTTTTCTTTTGCCCTTCGCGACGGGACTGGCAACGGGCCTCTTTGCGCGCGGCATGCGTATCGTTGTCGCTTCACTCGTTATTGCAGCCCTAGTCTGCACCGCGATTCTTCTTCTCACGAAGATGGAAGGTTGGGTTTGCGTTCTAATGTCATCACCGCTTATCGCAATCGGCATGACTATAGGAGCGCTCATCGGTGTGTGGATTCGACGAAAAGGGATCGATGGACGGCCCAGAGGAACAACCTTTCGACTCTTCATTTGGCTGGCGATTCCCTTCTTCCTAATGGGCGCAGATTATTCAGAGAAAACTTCCAGGAGAACGCTGCGCTCTGAAACGATCTCGAATGAGGTAATCGTCGACGCTTCGCCCGAAACTGTTTGGCATGAACTCAAAAGCTTCGACAAAATCACGGGCTCCAAAACATTCCTGATGAAGATCGGCTTGCCTGTTCCGGTGAGTTGCAAGATGGAAGGCGAGGGAGTCGGCGCGAAACGCACTTGCTACTTTGAACAGGGATCGATTGAGGAGCGGGTCACAGAATGGCAGCCTCCCAACTCAATGAAGTTTGAAATCACTGCCTCAGACGTCCCAGGTCGGCCGTGGCTGTCATTCAAAGATGCGGCTTACGAAATCCGTCCTTTCAATGGGAAGACTGTGGTGAAGCGAAGCACAACAATTGTTTCTCGACTGTCGCCTGCATGGTATTGGCGTCCAATGGAAACTATTGGAGTCGAGCAAGAGCACGAATACTTATTTAAGGAATTAAAGAGGCGGGTTACTGACTGTTGTTTGAGAAAAACGGAGTGAACTAGATGTCGTCAGAAAATCTAATCTCAGCACTTTATGTTTTCGCGCTCGCTGCGTTTCTCGGTTACCAGGTCATCTCGCGAGTGCCGCCGTTACTGCACACGCCTTTGATGTCGGCGACGAATGCAATCTCGGGCATTTCGCTCGTCGGATCGATTGTCACTGCCGGCGCTCACTACAACACAGTCAGCACGATTCTGGGGTTCGTAGCGGTCGTTTGCTCGACTACAAACGTGGTCGGCGGATTCGTGATCACAGATCGCATGTTGAAGATGTTTAAGCGTAAACAGATCGAGCCCAAGAAAGATTGAGCGGTAAGCGATGGCAAAACAGTCAGTACCGAAACGCGGTAGCGTCGGGTCTGCTTTGCCACAACATCGAGTGAGAGGTAAAGGGACCCGACGCTACCGCGTTTCGGTACTGACTGTTTTGCCAGGGAGTCGAGACGCACAACTGACAACGGATTACTGACAACGGACCTGAACTTGAAAACATACTTCATCGAAATCAGTTACCTGCTCGCATCGATCTCCTTCATTCTCGGATTAAAGGGGATGAGCCATCCTGAAACTGCCAAGCGCGGCATGCACCTCGCCGAGTTTGGCATGTTGATGGCGATAATCGGCACGCTCGTTCATCACGAGATCGTTACTTACACATGGATCATCACCGGTCTCGCCATCGGTTCGCTCGTCGGTTTAGCAATGGGCGTTTGGGTGCCCATGACTGCGATGCCCCAACGTACTGCGCTGTCGCATGCCTTCGGTGCCTTCGCTGCTGCGCTCGTAGGAATCTCCGAGTTTTATAAGGTCGCGATTCATGGCGAACACATCGACCGCATCACGATGAGTGCGCTCGGTTTCGAAGTCATGCTTGGGTCACTCACGACCACGGGAAGCTTGCTGGCATTCGCAAAACTTCAGGGAATGGTTCGCGGCACTCCGATGACTTACAAGGGGCAGAACATCTTCAACATGACTCTGCTCGCAGTGACCGTTGTCATCTTTCTTTATCTGATCTTTGTGCCCACATCGATGCCGCTGTTCTTCACGATGGTGGGTCTCGCATTCACCTTTGGCTTCCTGCTGGTGATGCCGATCGGGTCAGCAGACATGCCCGTAGTGATGTCGCTCCTTAACTCGTACGCCGGTCTCGCTTCGGCCGCTACCGGATTCGTCTTGAACAACAAGGTCCTCATCATCGCCGGCACACTCGATGGCTTCTCGGGCTTCATTCTCTCGATCCTGATGTGCAAGGCGATGAATCGATCGATGACGAACGTGCTGTTTGGTGCATTCGGCAGTGCTGCGACTGCATCTGCCGGCACTGACCAGCACGGCACGATGCGCGAAGTTGCGCTCGAAGACGTCGGTGTACAACTCGCCTATGCAAACAAGGTCGTGTTTGTTCCTGGCTACGGTCTGGCAACAGCTCAGGCGCAACACGCTGTGCGCGAACTCGCAGACGTCCTCGAGAAGCGCGGCGTCACAGTCAAATACGGAATCCATCCGGTTGCTGGGCGAATGCCCGGCCACATGAACGTTCTGCTCGCCGAAGCAAACGTGCCCTATTCATCTCTGTATGAACTCGAGCAGATCAATCCTGAGTTTCCATCAACTGACGTTGCGATGGTGATCGGCGCAAACGACGTCGTGAATCCTGACGCGCGTGACAACCCCGCGAGCCCTATTGCTGGAATGCCGATTCTGGAAGTCGATCGATCAAAATCAGTTGTAGTACTGAAACGAGGACAGGGCAAAGGATTCTCGGGCCTGGAGAATCCACTCTTCTTCAAGCCCGTCACGGGGATGCTATACGGAGATGCGAAAGACTCGTTGACCCGACTTGTACAAGCGGTCCAACACGCGTAACCTGCCTTTGGAGTGCGGCGACTTGTCGCCGCTTTTTTAATGGCGTCACCCCGAAAACAAAAGCGCTGACAAGCCAGCGCACTCCAAAAAACAAGAACGTCCTCGACTGGAGAACTCATGCGCAGATTAATGACCATCCTTCTATTGGCGAGCATGCTCGTCGTGTCCTTCCCGTCTGCGTACGCGCAGCGAAAGAATGAGAAGCTGAAAAAGGCGGTGCCATCAGTTGCCACGCAAAGAGGCACTGACACGATTACCGCGACTCAACTTCGGGATTACCTGATGTTCATCGCCTCCGATGAAATGGAAGGTCGCGATACTCCCTCAAGAGGTCTCGACACCACGGCGAAGTTTATCGCGACCAATCTCGCCCGATGGGGATTCAAGCCCGCGGGCGACGACGGCACCTTCTTTCAAAAGATCGACTTGCGTCGCGATCGCGCTGATGGCGGACAAACTAAAGTTGAATTCTTTGGTCGAACACTCAATTCAGGAGTTGAATACATTCCGCTCGCAGGATCTGGAGTTCTGAACGCTCCGATGGTGTTCGCCGGGAATGGGTGGTTTATCAAGTCAAAGGATATGGATGCCTACAAAGACATCGATCCTACGGGCAAGATTGCGGTCATCTACGGCTCACCTAGAGGTTTCCCACGCGGTATCACGCGCGCTGATCTCACTGGGAAGTCGGGCGAAGACTTCATTAGTCCAACGGAGTACGCGCGCAAGAAGGGTGTAGTCGGTTTCGTTTATGTGCCTGACGTTGAGTTTTTAACGAGCTGGGAGCGCACGCGCCGGTCGATCATGGAACGTGGCGCGACTGGTGTGGCGAAATTTCAGTCACAAGGCGCCAACCCTCTGCCGACGATCGTTGTTTCTCCGGAGATCGCTGCTGGAATGTTCCTCGGTGAGAAGGCGACTGCGAACCAACTCTACAATGGATATTACGGCACGGGCCTTCCTGCTCCATTTGCACTTAATCCCGAAAAGAAATTGAGCATGAACCTCGCCAATCGAAGCGAGATGATTCCTACACAGAATGTAGTCGCCGTTTGGGAAGGCAGTGATCCAGTCTTGAAAGATGAGTACGTGGCGATCGGCGCGCATTACGATCACGTTGGCATTTGTACGCCGATTGCCGGCGATCAGATCTGCAACGGGGCTGATGACGACGGCTCTGGAACAACGGGGATGCTGGGTATCGCTGAAGCACTGGCGAAGGCGCCGGCGCGTCCGAAGCGGTCGATTCTTTTCGTGTGGCACTGTGGCGAGGAAAAGGGACTTTGGGGTTCGCGTTACTTCACGGAGTATCCGACGGTGCCGCTTAATCAGATTGTGGCCCAACTCAACATGGACATGATCGGGCGCAGCAAAAAGGCGGGCGACACTAACCCGCGGAACAAAGAGCTGACTGGACCGAATGACATCTACGTCATTGGCTCGACAATGATGAGCACAGAACTCGGCGACATGCTTGAAACAGTTAACAAGTCGTATCTCAACCTGGGCTTCGATAAAAAGTACGACGATCCGAAGGACCCGAACCGGTTCTTTTACCGGAGTGATCACTTTAATTACGCTCGCAAGGGAATTCCCATCATTTTCTTCTTCGATGGTGAGCACGAAGACTATCACCGCGCCGGTGATTCACCTGACAAGATCGACTACGACAAGATGCAAAAGGTCGCGCGAACTGTCTACATGATGATGTGGGAAGTAGGGACGCGACCGACGCGACCGAAGGTGGATAAGCCTTTGCCGGCGCAACTGAGCACTAACTAGAACAGTGATGATTGGCGATAGTTGATTTACGCTGCGGTCAGAAGGCGCAACGTTCATATCAGCAACGCTCAAGCCCCATTGAAACCACTCAAGTCTGGATAAGCGCAGTAAGGAAGGGTGGCTTGCCCCCGCTCAAGAACCATATGGACTGAACATTGAATCCATTGAATCTTAAGCGGGGGCAAGCCACCCTTCCCAACCTGCAATATCCGAACCTTGAGTTGTGACTCCGAACGCACCTCCTAGCGTCATGTATCAGTCACTTCGTCACCGACGGCGAGCGGCTGTTAACCTTCTGTACGCTTCGTCACGAGACACCCCCAACTCGCGCGCTGCTCTCTTCAAAGCACTGCGACGATCTAATCCTTCGCTTTCGAGCTTTGTTACCAACGCTTCGATATCTGCGTTCTCGATTTTCCGCACGGTCGCGTCTCTCTGCCGATCAATCAGCAACACGATTTCACCGCGCGGAGTTTCTGAATTGTCGTAATGTTTGGCGAGTTCGCTCAACGTTGCACGCCGAAACCCTTCGTGTAGTTTGGTCAACTCACGCGCGACCACGGCTTGTCGTGGCCCTAACACTTCCGCCGCATCCTTCAGCGTCGCGCGTAGCCGGTGAGGTGCTTCGTAGAACACGAGTGTCCCTGGCACATCCCGCAATTCAGCCAACCTGTTTCGTCTCGCACCCGAACGCGCTGGCAGAAAACCTCCAAAGAAGAATTCGTCTGTCGGCAGGCCCGAAGCGACAAGAGCAGTGATAACGGCAGATGGACCAGGGACTGAGACTGTTGGAATGTCGTGTTCAATTGCCAGCCGCACTAATCGGTAACCTGGGTCGTTGATGCCGGGAGTCCCGGCGTCTGAAACGATCGCGATATCAGCTCCCTCTTTAAGACGAGCCAACAGCTCCGCGCCTCGTTGCTGTTCGTTGTGCTCGTGATAGCTGATGGTTTTAGTGTCGATGCCGTAGTGTTGCAGCAGCTTGTGCGTATGGCGCGTGTCTTCAGCCGCAATCAGATCCACCTGTTTGAGTATCTGAATCGCGCGATGAGTTATATCAGCGAGATTGCCGATTGGTGTCGCGACGATGTATAGGATCCCAATCACTGAATGTAAATTAGTGCCGACTTATCGTATTGTCGAGAGCTTAACTGATATTCGGTTCTTCACACGGTTGGAGAGTTTTATGGGACGATTTCCTGCACGCATTCATGTCCTTCTGGCACGCGAGGCAGGCATTGGCGTCGTCATCCGGCGTGGACCATCAAAACAGGTGTGCGCTGTGCTTTGGGATCGCAAGCGAGATGAGTTTCATGTGGGCCAATGGCTGATGGGCCGCATCTATGAACGCCGGAGCGACCTGTCGCCCGATGGAAAACATTTGATCTATTTCGCCATGAGTGGAAAGTGGTTATCTGAAGCAAAGGGCTCCTGGACAGGAATCTCCAGGGCTCCATATCTCAAGGCCTTGGCGCTGTTTCCAAAAGGTGACTGCTGGAATGGGGGAGGTCTCTTTACCAACAATAATTCTTACTGGCTCAACGATGGTTGCGGTCATTCCGTGCTTCGGGACACACGGGAGGTTAAACGCAACCTGAAGTTCAGTCCGTCTGACAATTTCGGTGGCGAGTGTCCGGGAGTTTATTACCTGCGTCTGCTTAGAGACGGATGGACACTGGTGGAGCGCCGTAACGCGACCAGGTGGCACGATGTTTTCGACAAACCCCTTTCTCACGGATGGATATTGAGGAAGCTAGCCCACGCTGAGGTTGGCGCACCTCAAGGGAAAGGATGTTATTGGGACGAACACGAGCTTTTCAATGTTGAATCTGGCGCGCGTATCAAGTGTAAGGACTGGGAATGGTCTGACGTCGACAACAAGCGATTAGTTTGGGCGACACAGGGTAAGCTGTACGCGGGGCTGCTGAGTAAGGCGGGCATCGTCAATGAGACCCAACTATTCGACTTTAATGACATGAGGTTTGAGCGGCTCGAAGCTCCCTACTAGGCTTGAGAGGTCGTCCTTATGATTCGTTCGTTATGCACTATCGCTGTGCTTGCACATCTCCTCGTCTCCTTGGTTCATGGCTACGCTCATTCTAAGCTTGAAGTAGGCTTGAGTGTCTGGCAAAACTGGTACGTCTTAATTGTCATCACTGTGGCGCCGCTGGTCGCTTTATCGTTGATATGGACGCGATATCGCCGCGTGGGTTTCCTACTGTTGATAGCGTCGATGGCTGGCTCTCTAACCTTTGGAGCTTACTATCATTATGTCGCTATCTCACCGGATCACGTTTCGCACCTCCCACCGGGTGATGCTCAAGGATTGTTTAGCGTCACTGCGGTGCTGCTATTAGTTACGGAGTTGTTTGGCTTGCTCGTCGGTATTGTTGGACTTCGACGCATTCGATAGCTAAAAGGTTCAACTTATGGCGAACAATGCCACTAACGGCAGTTAGTGGATGCTTCAGATGTTCGATACCAACGCCGACTCGTGCTCAATTGAATCCCACCGACTGCCGTCGGTGGGATTTACCCCTGTCCGATACACTTTAGTTTCGCTTGAGCAATTCCTGGGAGATTGAGCGCGAACCTCAGCAGAGTCTTGGGCGTAATCGTATTCAGGAGGTTGAACCCAAACATGTATTGCTCATCCTGCGGCACATCGAACGCAAACGGGCTGGCCTACTGTAATCATTGCGGAGGAAAACTAATCCAACCTCAAACGAGCCTGGACCAAACGCAACTATTTCCTGACTCTCTTGTTCGGGCGATCGTAACGGTCTTCATTATCGGGCTGGGCGCCATCATGGGTCTGATCGCGCTGATGAAGGCACAGCTAAACGTGAACATCGGCTTCGTCATGTTATTTACCATGCTGAGCTTTGCCTTGATGACCGCAATCGAGGGCGTTCTGGTTTGGCTGTTAATCAGTCGTAGTCGGGTCCGCAGGACCACCAGTGAAATCGATCAGAAACAAAAGGACACCAATGAACTCGGCGACGCGCCTCTACGACAATTAGTCGAACCGGTGCCGAGTGTTACCGAACACACCACCCGCACATTCGAGCCGGTTTATGAAAAGCGGAAATAGGCATCAATCATTGGTCGATTATCATTTGATATTTGAGAATTAATATTTGGTCCTCGGTCGGTCTCTTCGTCTTGGAGCAATCAACCCACCGAGAGCAGCCAATATTAATTCTCAAATATTAAATGATAATTGACGAATGATTGCTTTACAGGCAAAAGCCTCGGCCGGTGTGACCGAGGCTTTCGAAGATAGGTCCAACGAAGCGGATAAGGGATGGTAGGGTTAATACGGAAGTGGGAACGGAAGCCGACGTAGCCAATCGTTGTTGCTTCGATTCCGATCACGATAGATGTCGTCGTTGCGACGGTCGCGATAGATGTCGTCTACCCGACCACGCCCGCCACGGATACCATAGCTGTTCTCGATGGTCTGTAACTCTCGACGAATCTGTGACCAATCCGAAGCCAACCGCGAATCGAACCAGCGCGAACGCGTCTGACG
>JBKPMX010000015.1:0-34945 GCA_046765655.1 Acidobacteriota bacterium | reverse complement strand
CCATTCAAACGCTTCATCAGAGCGTCCCTCGAGTGCATAGACTGAGGCAATCGAATAAGAAATATCAGCATCGACTTCGCCATTCCGCTTCACGTCGTCAGTCAATTGCGCCATGGCCTCTTCATGTTTTCCCTGGGCGCTGAAGAACATACCCATGAACGGGCGGATGCCGTGCATGTTTGGATGCTTCTGTACGACTTGCTGCATCATCTCTGATGCTGCATCAGTCTCTCCTGTGTAATAAAGGGCGAGCGCTCTGAAAGTTCTGACAAGCGGATTCTCAGGTTCACCCGCATTGTCGAGTTGGCGGAACGCTTCATCAAACTGCCCCATGTACATGTAAACGAGAGCGCGATTGAAACTGGCGACAACGTGTGCGGCCGGATCGAGTCGGACCAGCCGATCATACGTCCGCAACGCGCGGCCGTACTCACCATCGAGTCGATGCAGCGTCGCTTTCACAAAATGCACGACAGCTTCGCTCGGGGCTTCGCGGCGCGTGCGGTTGACTTCGTCGCGCGCCTTCTGCTTCTCACCGCGCCAGAGATAGATGAAGACCATCAGCATGCGCGCTTCGAACAAACGCGGATCGAGCGCGAGTGCTTTATTGAAAGCGACTTCAGCTCGTTCGTAATCTTCAGAACCACCGAAGCCTTTAAAGACTCGGTTCACGTAACACGCGCCAAGCCCGTCATGCGCCTGCGCAAAATTCGGATCGAGCCGAATCGCATTTTCGAAGTGTTCGATAGCCCGCGTGCAGTCGTCGGGTGACGTCGTGCGGAAGATGAACCGTGCGAACAGATCTCGACCGCGCAGGTATTCTTCATATGCAGCCGCATTCTGTGTCGCCGTCTTGGCGATCCCTACTTGTTCAGCTGGACTCAGCTCGAGACGCAAGCCTTCGACAATCTGTTGAGCGATTGTGTCCTGCAGTTGAATGATGTCGGACGCGGCAGTGTCGATGCGATCGCTCCACAGAATATCTCCGGAGGCAACGTCCAGAAGTTGCGCCGTAACGCGGAAGTGTTCACCTGAATGAAGGAAACCGGCAGTCAACACGGCGCCAACATTCAACTCCTCACCAATCTCGCGTGGATCGCGCTGTTGTCTCTGGTACCTGGCTATAACCGAGGAGGGACGAACTACGAGGGACCTCACACGCGCGAGTTCTGTGATGACAGCATCGGCGAGCGAAAACTCGTAGAACGCCGCAGCAGGATCATTCGCGAGGTTACGAAAACAAAGAATAGCAAGACTCTTTTTATCTGCGTCGGCGACTGTTGTTGTTGGTGTTTCGTGGATGCCGACCTTTGAAGGAACCGATATGTTCGGAGCAGTCGTCACTGCATCACGTTTGCCTCGCTTTAGCCATCGCACGACTCGCGAAACTGGGTTCGTACCGGTCAGGTGTCTTGGCGGTTCAGGAGAAGCACCAGCAACTTCACCTCCGGCGATCTCCTGCATCACAGCGCGCAATTCATCGCGCATCTCTTCCATCTTCTGGAATCGGTCTTTAGGCTCTTTCTCCAAAGCACGATCAACCACTTGTTGAAGTCGAGGAGGGATTGGACTGTTGCGCAACTCGCTAATTGGTTTTGGTGGATCGTGGAGAACCGCGTGACGAACGTCGATCGTCGTCTTCCCACGGAACGGCCACGTTCCAGTCAACATCTCATAAATGAGCACCCCGGTTGAAAAAATGTCCGCTCGTTTATCGACGCGATCTCCTCGTGCCTGTTCGGGCGCGGCGTAAGTCGCTGTTCCGTACGGGACACCGACTTCGGTCAGCTCCGTGCGATGCAGACCAGTCGTTGCAGCTTCAGTTTCGTCGAGGAGTTTAGCCAGCCCAAAGTCGAGCACTTTCACCTGGCCCGTCGGTGTGACCATCACATTCCCGGACTTAATATCGCGATGGATGATGCCGCGGTTGTGAGCGACGGTCAGCGCGTCGGCGACCTGCAGAGCGATCGATAACGTTGTCTTTAACTCTAACGGTCGACCATTGACGAGTTGCCGCACGTTCTTCCCTTCCACGTGCTGCATGGCGATGAAATGCACGCCATCGAGTTCATCAAGATCGAAGATCGTGCAGATGTTCGGATGGTCCAGGGACGAGGCGAGTCGTGCTTCACGTTCGAAACGTTTGAGGTTTGACTCCTTCGCGGTCAACTCCTGTGGCAAGACTTTGATAACTACCATGCGTCCTAGTTTGATGTCGGTGGCCTTGTAGACAGTTCCCTGGCCGCCGACGCCAAGTTTTTCCGTGATTCGGTAGTTTCGAAGTGTCTTTCCTATCATCGATTATTTGGCCGCAGATTTTCACAGATAGACGCAGATCAGAGCTAATAGGATGAAGGCTCTGGCGCTGATTTTTGTTTATGTGTGTGCATCTGCGGCTAATCATCAAACGTCGCTATCAATTCTTCGGGGGCTACGGTTGCAGTTCCCACCTTGCCGACAACAATACCTGCTGCCTGATTTGCGAATGTAGCCGCTTCAAGCATTGACGCTCCCGTTGCCAGAGCCACAGCGAGGGCGGCTACGACCGTATCGCCCGCGCCCGTCACGTCGTAAACTTCGCGCGCAGCTGTCTTCACGTACACCGGATCGTTGTCCGTTTCCAACAACATCATGCCGCGCGCGCCGCGCGTGATCAGCACCGCATCGCAATTCAGATCTGCTCGGATGCGCTTAGCGGCCAGATACAAACCATCGTCGGAATCCTCTTCGCTGTTGCTCATGCGCAGAGCTTCAAAATGATTTGGCGTAATCAATGTCGCCGGGCGATAAGCTTTAAAGTTGCGTAGCTTTGGATCAATTAGCACGGGAATACGTTCGTAAGCGATTGGTAAAACAGTTTCGAGAATACGCGGAGTAACAGCGCCCTTGTCGTAGTCAGAAACCACGAGCGCGTCAGCACGCATCAGCTCAGCCTTCAATCGCTCAATTACCATGTCTTCGATGCGTGCATCAACAGGCGCGCGCGATTCACGATCGGTCCGAACAACGGGCTGACTGTGGGCGATGATACGTGTTTTTAACGTTGTCGGACGCGACTCATCGCTCACCAGATTGCCGTTTTGCGAAGTGATCTGGCTGAGTGTCGAACGTAGTTGCTCTCCCGCGCGATCGTTTCCGATAACGCCCGTCACAGATGCACGGGAGCCAAGCGAGACTAGATTGGCCAGAACGTTCGCGGCACCGCCGAGGTGCACTGACTCACGCTGCACATCAACGACGGGAATTGGCGCTTCGGGAGAAATACGAGTGACGTCTCCCCAAACGAATTCGTCTAGCATCACGTCGCCAAGAACAACAACATTCAGCGAGCGAATCGCTTTCAGAATCTCTTGTGCGCGTTGTTTAGTTAATTGAGTCACGAGCGAAAACTTGATCAACTCCAAATAGCAGGAGAACCACTTCTCATTCTCCCCAAGCTTTAGCTTGGGGTTAGATAAAGTCGTCGTGTGCTCTGAACCGTTTCAACAGTTTCGACAGAGTGACCGAGATGCGACGTCGTCCAGAAACCGTTAAAACGGTTGCCCAGCTTTACCGGCCGGTAACCCCGGGCTAAAGCCTGGGGAGAATGAGAAGGCCACCGATCTATTTCGAGAGCACTCGTTCAATTGCCGACGTCACGCGATCAACTGGAACACGCAGAATACACTCAGGCTCAGGAAATTTCTCGCAGAAGTAGCCGTGACAAGGTTGGCAGGGCATCTCCTCGAACACCACTTCAGCAGGCGCACTGCTCCACGGTCGCCAATGGGCGATATTCGATGAACCGAACACAACAACTGAAGGTGTGCCAACCGCGGCTGCAATGTGCGCAATGCCACTGTCGTTACCAAGGAATAAACTAGCGCGAGATGCTAGTGCGCTGACCTCGGGAAGCGAGACAGCACACGCTACGACGGGAGACTCCGCGGCCCCAATTAAGCTGTTCAAGACGTCGCCCTCGCTTGGACCAGCGATAGCGACAGCCGCGATTCCATTGGCTGTCAAGTAATCAGCTACTTTTGCGAAACTAGTTGCCGCCCACTGTTTTGTCGCGAACGCGGCGGCCGGATGTATCAGGGCAAACTTCTTATCAGTTAATCCGGAGGCCCTGAGAATCTCATCAATCCGCGCGTTAGCCGCGGCTGTAACCGCCAGTTTGGTCCGAGGTCGGTCGCTGACGGGAACTCCTGTCCAACCGAGTAGCGCCAGTTGTTGCTCCACCGAGTGGGTCTTTTGCTGGCCCCAGAGCAACAACGGCGACGGCGCCTGATGATTGTGAAGCTGCGCGTATTGATACGAAGCGTAACCGACGCGTTGGCGCGCTCCCGTTGCTCGCGTTAGGAACGTTGCTGTAGTGCCTCCGTGTAAGTTGTAGACAACATCGTAACGACCGCTTCGTATTTCATGAGCGACGCGTGCTCGAGCCGATAAGCTACCGCGTTCAAAACTTATCACGCGGTTGATGAAGGGATGTTCCGCAAGCACTGGTGCGACCCAGTCTTCCACGAGGATGTCGATTTCAGCCTCGGGCAAGAAGCGTTTCAATGCGTAGGCCGATGCTGTAGACAAAACGGTGTCGCCAATCGAACGCAAACGAATCAGGAGAACTCGTTGGACGTCATTCCAATTCCAGCGCGGTGGGCCGAGGGGCGCTGGAGCATCGTCAGCAATCGACGCGGCGCTATCCGGCTGTCGTGGTGATTGCTCGACCATATCCTTGAAAAGAATCTATTGCTCGATCTTGGCCTCGTCGACCAGCATTACGGGAATATCGTCACGAATTGGATAGACGCGTTTACACTCGACGCACTTCAACCCGCTTTTATCGGGTTTCAACTCAACCTTGGCTTTGCATGCTGGGCAGGCGAGTATCTCCAAAAGTTCCTGACTGATCGCCATGCGAGATGACCTTTCTTTGATTTCCATCGGATGATTGGAAGCTTACAGAAGTGATATGGGATGTCAAAGCTTAACACACGCGGGAATGTAGATACACGGAGGCCGGCATTGACGGCGCCATGTGACGGGACGGAGCGACAAAGAGGCAAAACAGGGTAAGAGTTAGTTCATGTGATTTCGTGGATCGATCCATATTCCGCCCAGGCACGATCCACGAAAATAACACGAACCCAACACGATAAAGGCGTCTGATATTGAGAGATTTTAGGAAGCCTGATCTTTAACCGGCGTATTCACGCGGACGCTTAACCGTTCCTGTGCGAGCTTTCGCCAACGACGCTGATCACTACGACGGTAATCCGGCATGGTCCTGACCGCCTCGAGGCACCGATTGAAAACTTCGCGTGCTTCCTGTTCGCGCCCGAGCTGTTCAAGAGTTTTTCCATAATAATAGAGACCTTCGGGATCGTAAGCACGACGCTCGACAAATTTTTCAAGCGCATCCTTCGCCTCCTCGCCCATTCCTGCAGCAAGATAAGTCGCACCAATCTCACGCCAGATTTCGCTGTGTGAGTGCTTATCATCCTGACTTAGGACCACCGAGAAATGATCGATCGCGTCCTGCAGACGATTCTGTTCGCGCGCGAGTC
Source organism: Acidobacteriota bacterium (assembly GCA_046765655.1). Lineage (GTDB taxonomy): Bacteria > Acidobacteriota > Blastocatellia > Pyrinomonadales > Pyrinomonadaceae > PSRF01. The sequence continues at coordinate 29,396 of JBKPMX010000015.1, read as the reverse complement.
GCCCGAGTTGAAAGTATGCATCAGTCTCGTCATTCGCAATTTCTACAGCTCGTTTGAAGCGTTGGATCGCTTCCGTGTATTGCCTGCGATGTTGGAAGACCAATCCTAATTGGTAATGAGCGCTGGCGTCGCGCGGGTTAATCGTTGCTGCTTCCATCGAACGACGAAAACTCTGTCGCTGCCGCAAGGAAAAGCCAATATCACCCAGGTCTCCGCGAAACATTCCGTATGCGTAGTAAAGAAGAAACGGCGAGAACATGTACGGAGAAACGAACATGAAGAGCTTGGCTTGGACGGAGAAGGCAAGCGCGGCCACGCCAACAATAGCGAAGCTCTTGGAGAGACCAATTCCGAAAAGCGTTCGTACGCCAAATGCCATCAGTATTCCGAAACCCACAGCACCTAGCATCCACAGCACGAGAGCGGTCTTCCCACCGAGTCCAAGCGCCGGCAAAGCAAGGCCGGCGATTACGAATGGCAAATGGCCCGCAGTCCACGCCATCAGCGCGCAAGTGACCAGCGGTCCATAATCGCGACGAAAAGCGACGCTGAAGCTACCCACTGAGCCATACATCGCAGCGAGCAGGATTAAGCAAGGCACGTATAGGACGGCGATTCCCATTACCTCGGTAATAAAGCTTCCGGGCGCAAATGAAACGAACCACCATCCGTACTTCCCGACGAGCGGCAGTGGCTTTTGATCGTAAACAAAATTTGGCGCGACAATCCCGAGCCGCGCGTATTCAGCCGCAGCATACTGTTGAACTGCTGTTGGGTAGCCGGGTGGAACTGGCGTTTGTGCCTGGGTGACTGTTTGTTGCTGGGCGAGTGCTTGTTGCGTTGCCGTTTGTTGTTGGGCGGGTAAGGGCCGGTAGACCGCTTCGTAAGTTGAATAGATCAAACTCGTGACGGCCGCATTTAGCAGCAGCGACAGAGCGGCTACGCTCACTGCCGCATACAGCCAATGGCCTTCGTCGATAATGCCGCTCATGGCTGAAACGGGCCGGTAGTAAAGGCGAAATAAAAGCTTTGTATTCGTCCAGAACATCGGAGTGAAGACTGTACAGTCAGGATAAAGGTGAGTCTCTGGAGCCGGAGGAACGCGCGAACAGCGTCGAATTCAGCTTAGATTTCACCGGGAACCCTGTCAAGAAGTTTGTTGTGGACGGGCGTTTCGCACTGGAGGACTCAATGGCTGTCCTGATCGTGGTTTTTATTAGAACGATCAATTTCTCTGCGTGACCTCGGCGTCTCTCGCGGTTACCTCTCGTCTCGCAAATCCGGGCACCTAAGCGAAGGCAGCCCCGGTTTCGAATAAGTTGAGCATGCAATGATCAAGAAATAAACCGCAGAGACGCCGAGGACGCAGAGATTACCCAGAGAATGATTCGGGCGTTCATCCATCTGACTTGCGACGAACAAAGTCGCTGTGTTACTCGTGTTACCCATCGAAGCACAAAGCACAAAGCACAAAGCACGAAGATCTACATGTCATTAGAATTTGCCGTCCAATATTCTTGTCCTTTAAGGGCCGAATACTCCGAAAAACATCTACGCGATTGGGGCCGCCTGAGCAGTCTTCACGCCCGCATCACCACGGGAGACGCTGCGGCACCGTCGACAGATAAACTTCAATGGGTTGAGAACGCTCGCGAGCAGATCGAACAGATGCAGCAGGCGACAGCCATCTGCCCGCATTGCCCTGCGGCCTTACCGATGGACGCCGCGGGCGAAGGAGAGTCGGTTGGGTGTCTCGGCCGGATCAACTATCCGATCGAAGCGCAATTCGAAAAGTTTCTCGCGGATCGCGTTCAACTGGCGCTCGATACTCTCGACAAGGAAGACCAGCCAAGACTGTTGCGGATCCTGGTCGATCCTGAATCACCGTTCGACGGTGAAGCGACAAAGGAACTTCGTCGTGTAATTACTCCAGAAGGATTGCGATTCTTCGAGATGCGAGTACCGATTACGCTGACTCGCGATGCATCACGCTTAACGACGGATAACGTTTTCGATCTGTTAGCGGGTTTTCGCTCGAACGACTTCGATGCGACGACTTACACACGTGAGTTTCCTTTCGAGGCCACGGCCGACTATTACGACTTTCTTGATCTGATCCTCCGTAGTGAGCTGGGCCAAACAGAGATCGAGCGACTGCGAACGCGGAGTAGAAACTATTTGCAGTTTATGCGGCTACTGGCAGCGATCGAAAAAGCGGAAGCGCTGAACACGCGAGTCCTGATCGACTAGTGAATCGTGGTGCAAAACCAATGGATTCGCTGTGCACGATTTACGATTCACTATTCACTGTTTCGATTCATCCAGTAGCCGCAGAGTATCGAGGATGAGGTTTGTATTGCTCAGCGCCTGGATCTTGATTGGAAAACTTTGTGCAGACTTTTGAAATTCGAATGTGCCGCTCGTGATCTCAACTAACCGCCGGAACCCTACTTCACCGACCTCACCTGCAGAGCGCGCATCAACGATTCGTCCGTCATTAAAAAAGATCGACCCTTCCTGAGTCTTTCCATTCAGAGTCAGTGTGCCGGTCAGCTTTGCGTTTTCGATCACCTGGATTGCGTCGAAAGCGCTTATGGCACTCAGATCGCCGGCGAGCGTGAAGTGTTTCTGACTGAACGTGGCTTCAGGTGCTGGTGTTGGCTTCAAATCTGGACGACGCGCGCGCCGAATCGCTTCCAGTCCCGTTGCGATGTTGATGCGTTCGTCGAGGTGTTTCGCTTCGAGTAATCGGTCGTATGCGGTGTCAAAGTCCTCTCGTTCGATGTAGAGACTTGCGAGCGCCAAACATTGCCGAGCTGCTTCTTCGGTCTGTTTGTGAGCGGCGCAGATCTCACGCAGTCGCTCGCGAACTGGGATTGATCGTGAATTGAGCTCGAGCGCGGCCCGGAGTCGTTTCACCGCCCGGTCGATGGACTTGTACTTCAGGAAAAGTTCGGCGTCGAGCAGGGCAGCGTCGGTGTCGCTCACGTGGTCAGTTTTGGAGTCGGATAATGCCATTGTTCGGGAGGGGCAAGCTGACTTCATCGCAGTTTACCACAGCGATTCGCGCAGCAAAGTGTCTCCATTTGGAGTCAGGCAGTGACCATATCGTGTGTCGGAAAACCTTTGCACTCGCCGTTTTCGCCAGTGTTTTGCGGGCATTTTCGCCCATGCTAGTCCCGGCAAGTTTGCCCCAGCTACCAGAATTCCTTCCAAACATGGCCCTTTTTGCGGTTTGGCTACGCGTTACAAAATAGGGAATCAATTGAACTGATCGGCGGCAGGCGACGTTTAGATTACTGAAAACGGCTGGCACAGAAGGTGCGACTCAGAGGGACATGGCGGTGCGGAACTCACGCCAACCCGAGGCCCGGCGCCGACATCGAAACGAACGGATTGGAAGGTACAGGCAAATGAAAGGCTGGATGAAAAGACGAATCGAACGCTCACGAGAACGCTGCGAAAGAGCTGAAACTCAACTCCGCGAAGCGAAGACTCGAAACGGAAATCGGCAAGAGACTGAAGACCGCAAAATCGCGATCCTCTCGCCCGCGCGCGCTGCCTAATTCTCGTTAACGCTCACCTCTCGAACACTCGTTAGGTCGAACACTCCCTCTAGAAGTCTAGTCGTAATCCAACACGGATCTGACGCGGGCGCATAGTTCGGGTAGCTACCAAAAACGAATCTATAAACTTCTGTCTTTGATCGTCTGTTGCTATCGGTGACAGTGCGTCGAAGTTGATGAATTCAGATCCGAAGCTGAACACGGTTTTATTCAGCACGTTATCAAACTCAATCGACGGCCGCAGTCGTACCCGCTCGCTGATCCGAAACTCACGGGTAACGTTTAGATCGAAGGTGAAGAGGCCTGGTCCAATGCCGGCGTTGCGGGGAAGACTACCGGTTTGGCCGATCGCCGGCATTGAGAACTGTTGCAGTAACCCGGTGTTGATAGTTTCCCCGGGCGCGCGCCAACGAAGCGACTGAACATCCCCACTGAAGTTCGGCCTATCATTTCCAACATCATCGAGGTTCCGGTCTGTTCCACCTAACGAGATATTGAACGGCGCACCGGAAGCTATCCTGACAATGGGCGACAACTGAAACCCACCGACGAATCGCGGCAAGTTGAACACTCCTGAAAGAACGAAGCGATGCCTTCGATCCTGAAGGCTGCGCGCTCGTTCACTCCGAAAATCGCCGGCCCGCAAGGCATCCGACGTATTAACCACACCGTCATCTATTAGTTTCGACAAGGTGTAACCGATGCGAAATGCGATGGAGAGACGCTCGCCAGCAAAGAACCTCTTTGTTAATTGAAGTGTAAGACCGCGATAGAAACTGTTACCCACAGAAATCAGTTGCTCAACTTCAGCTCGCGTTTGATCTGGACGAAGATCATTCAAAGCCGCGAGGGCAACTTCGAGCGCAGTCGTTGAATTAACACTTTGCAGATTAAACAGTGAAACGGGGACACCGAACTCTATCGCTCGAGCAGTCGCAGGCGTGTTTGCGTCTCCGTAAATGAAGCGCACGAGCTCACCGGCGGTTGATGTGTCGTGCAATGGCCGGCTGCCGGTTGAATTGCGGAAGTTGGGAAAGTCACGCGACGCAAGGTATGACGTAAAGTCTCGATACTGATTCGGCAACGCCGGGGCGTTGATATTCATTTCGCGCCACAGATGAATGCCGCGATTGAAAGTAAAGTTTGTGTCAATCGAATAACCACGACCGATGTCAATCTCTGATCCAATATTCGCTTGATAACTCGCAGGGATCACAAGAGCAGGATCCAGTTGTCGTGAGAAGTTAGTATTGAGTGTTCCGAACTCTGTGACTAAGGGGGAGTCGGCCATGAGCGTTTCGGGAAAACGAATGTTGGCCGCAATAAAGTCTCGACGTTGCGAAGCTGTCATCAGTTTTCCCGTTGCAGGATCTACGAGGTTGTTCGTGTCGAAGAAGAGTTGCTGCGTGCCGAGCGTGAAGTCGTCGATTGTTCGAAGGAGTGCGCGGTTATAGAAGATTCCGCCACCGCTTCGAATTACAAGGCGACCTGACGGCAGCGGGTTGTAGGCAAAAGCGAAACGTGGCCCGAAATTGTTTCGATCCTGAATGATCGTCTCCCGTTCGTAGCGCAGACCGACGCTAATTAGAAGCTCAGCTGAAGCTTGCCAGTCGTCCTGAAAAAAGAAACCCGCATAAGTGTTTTGTTGGACCGACTGCGTGTTGAAGTTTTGTCTGACACGACTGGGAATGCTGGCTAGAAAGTCGCCGGCACTGGCAAAACTGAACGTGCCGGAGATGTCTGAAAGATCAATGAAGGTCGAACGTACGCGGTGGATGTCGGTGCCGATCTTCAGCGAGTGAGTTCCCCGGACGAGCGAAACGATCTCCTGAAGTTGAAGTCTGCGCTCGCGCCTGTCTGTGCCGCTCGCCGTTGATGTGCCGGCGACAAGCGTGCCCGTGCGTCGTGCGGGATCCGCCGCATCGAGCGAATCGTTTAGCGTGATCAGGACGACCGGACTTTGAATTCCGGCACCCGATTCGAACGATGGCATTAGAGTCGAGAACTGGAATCGGAGTTGATTCACGAGATTCGCCGAAACAACGTAGTTATCCGAGTATGAGACCGAGTTTGAATTTCGCCGCTTTGCCTGAAGCGAATCGACTAACCGATTGCTGCCGCCGCTTTGGCGCAGATTGAATAACCAGCCTCCGAGATAGACCACTGAGGCGTTATGCTTTTCGCTCAACTGATAATCAGCACGTGCGGTAAGCGTCGTATTTTTCAGTGGCGTGCTCACGTGCGACACAAAAGGCGCAACCTCCGTGGCGAGTGCGGGAGCCCGCGCGTTCTCAATTCGAGCGAGTTCAGGTGCAGTGGGTGAAGGAAGACGGAAGGTATCGCTCGCGCTCGTTGGCAGAAGCGTATCGATGAGAGTGCTGTCGAGCGTTTTGCTTGTTTCGAATGAGAGAAAGAAGAGCGCTGAATCAGTGATCCTGGTTGGTCCACTTAGCGTGAACCCGCTCACATGCTCTTGCAACGGCAACCGACCAATTTCCAGTGAGTTGTTTCGAAAACTGTTTGCATTCAGTGCTTCGTCGCGAAAGAAATAGATCGCACGACCGTGAAAATCTCTGGATCCACTGCGCGTGCGCAGATTGAGTCTGCCGCCGGAGGCGCGTCCGTACTCCGCCGAAAATTGGTTGGCGATCACCTGGATCTCTTCAACCGCTTCCAATGAGGGTTGAATACGTTCGCGTGCTGCCCGATCGTCGTTGTTGTCAAGTCCGTCGATCGTCAGGTTGTTTGAGTAAGCCGGTGCGCCGGAGAGCGAAACTGTTCCTGTTTCTTCGGGAGTTTGCGCGTGAGTGATGTTTCGATCTTCGGCGAGGTCTCTGGTTGAAAGTGGTTCTTCGGCAACGCCGGGCAGTGTAAAGATCAGATCGAGCACGGACCGGCTTGGTAACGGAAGCGACTCGGTATCGCGGTTCGTAAGCGTGCTACCAACGACGGTCCGTCTTGTATCGACTACTGCGCTGTCAGCAGTCGTCACCACCACCGGCTCAGCCACCATGGTGGCGAGTCTCAGTGAAGCGTCGATCTTCAGATTCTGTCCGGCGATCGTCTGAATGTCTTTGCGTTCATACGTTGCGAAACCCGCAGAGACGATCGACAGCGTATACGAACCAGGTTCAAGTTGAATAAAACGATAACGACCGAGGTCATCCGTTAGTGTTTTGCGAGTCGTCTTTGATTTAGTAAACGTCGCGGTAACTTCCGCTCTGACGATCACTGCACCTTGTTCATCCGCGACGAGACCGGAGATGGAGACCGTGTCGAGGTCTTGTGCTGACACTATTGATGTAACGAGGAGAAGAGTGATTGAAAGGAGAAAAAATGTACCGAATCGTGAGGTATTCATTTGTGAGACTCCTGCGGCTGAACTCGTGAGGTCGCCGCTGAATGAGTTGAGGTTGATCGTCTACTACTGCAAACGACAGTAAGTTATGAGGTGCGGCAATTTAGCACCTTCTCTTAGACGTGACAACCAGATTTTTTTCGGCTGAAAGTTCAAGGTACAAAACATCAAGCACTCACCCTGCACTTTAATTAGCTTGAGTAGTTTCAGTGGAGGTTGAGTGCTTGATGTTTTGTACCCTGAATCTCTTTGCGCGGCTTGAGTGTAATGTAGGGTCGCTGGAACCTAATTTCCGCGGGCACGGCGACGAAGTGCAGCGGCACGATTCAACGGCACAAGTGCGTCGGTACCTTCAGGAGCAGCGTCAAAGCTGGTGAGTTCTTCGGCGTGCGTTTGCAGGTAATTAAAAAACCGCTCGAACTCCTGCTGCATCGCATCCATCTTCTCGCGCATGTTCAGAATAATCTCGACGCCCGCAAGGTTCACGCCTAGATCGCGCGTTAAGGAAAGGATCAGTTCCAGCCGCTCGAGATCGGGATCGGTGTAGAGACGCGTGTTCCCTTCCGAACGGGAAGGCTTCAACAGCCCTTCACGTTCGTACAAACGCAGCGTCTGCGGATGAATGCCATATTGATCCGCAACGGCGCTGATTGTGTACGTTTTCGGCTTACGAGTCATGACGGTCGAGAGCTTTGTACTTTGTGCTTTGATCTTTGTGCTTCGAGCGTCACCAACATCAAAGTACAAAGAACAAAGTACAAAGTTCTAAGCTCCTCATTCCAGTCCCATCTCCACCCTCGGATTCGCTGTATTCAACTTCGAATACTCGCGCAAGAGTTCCTTCGTTTCTTCCGAGATTACTTTCGGCAGCGTCACCTGAACTTCAACAAACTGATGGCCCTTTGCACCGGGGTTACGCAACGATGGCGCGCCGCGATCGCGCAAACGAAACTTCTGGCCGGATTGTGTTCCCGGTGGCACGCGCAGCTGCGTCTTTCCGTCGACCGTGGGCACTTCGATCTTCGCACCCAACGCTGCCTCCGGCACAGTGATCGGTATCGTCACGTAGATGTTGTCGCCTTTGCGCGTGAAGTATTTATGCGCGCCGACGTTCGTGATGATGTGCAAATCACCAGCAGGTGCTCCAAGTCGACCGCCTTCCCCTTTGCCAGGGATCTTTACGCGCGAGCCCGTGTCAACTCCGGCCGGAATGCGAACTTTGACCGTCTCAGTTTTCGGGACCGTTCCTTTGCCCCGACATAGCGAACACGGCGGACGTCTGCGACCCGAGCCACCGCAATCCGGGCACTCCTGGGCAAAGCGCAAGCGGCCCCCCGCACGCTGCACTTGCCCGGAGCCTTTGCAGGTGGAGCAAACCATCAATGGCCCACCAATATCACCCGCACCATTACATCGCGAACACTGTTCGGAACGAGTGACAGTTAGATTAGTAGTCAAACCCTTGATCGCCTCTTCAAAGGAAAGCGATAGAGGCATCTCAATGTCGGCGCCACGCTGTGGTTGCGGCCGCGGCGGTTCTTTTTCCTTCGCACTTCCGCCGCCAAATAGATCTGCGAAGATGTCGCGAAAGCTGCTGCTGCCCCCGGTGCCTGCTCCAGTTGACCCGCCGCCCCAATCGAAACCTGTGAAATCGAATCCCGGTGCAGTTCGACCGGTGGATGGACCAGCCCCTCGAGCTGCGGCGTCGGCAAGGTTGTCGGAATACTGCCCAAAACGATCGTAGACACTCCGCTTCTTTGGGTCAGACAGAACATCGTGCGCTTCCGACGTCAATTTGAAGCGCTCTTCGGCCGCTTTATCACCCGGATTCACGTCTGGATGGTATTTACGCGCAAGCCGGCGATAAGCCTTCTTGATCTCTTCCGGCTTCGCGTCGCGCTTAACGCCCAGTATTTCGTAATAGTCTTGCTTAGCTGCCACGGTTCATTCTTGATTGATGATTGTCGATTGAATTGTCCTTGGTAGTTGCCACGTTCCAATCTAATTGCCGATTGATCGTCTGCGACAGTCTCGCTTAAACATCAGGCTCAACTTACGTCAGGGACCAATCGGCAATCAACAATCTAAAATCATCAATGTCTTACTTGTTCTCGTCGACGTCGACGTATTCGGCATCGATCACATTATCGTCTCCGCCGGTACCGCCTGACGAAGAAGCACCCGCTGCCGACGCCTGGTCGGCAGTGCCTTGATCACCACCAGATGCGCCTGTCTGTTGATACAGGGCTTCCGCCAGTTTGTGTGATGCACTTTGCAGCTGATTGAAAGCGTTGTTGAGGTTCTCAACGCCGCCTTCCGCCAGCGCCTTCTTAGCATCAGAGATTGCGGACTCGACTTCACTCGCGACTGCCCCAACCTTCTCACGATTGTCGTTCAGCGTTTTCTCCATCTGATAGACGAGGCCGTCGAGACGATTGCGCGCTTCAATCTCTTCCCGCTTGTGAGCATCCTCGGCTGAGTGTGACTCCGCGTCGCGCATCATCCGATCGATCTCGTCCTTCGCCAGGCCTGACGAAGCCGTGATCGTGATCTTCTGCTCGCGACCCGTGCCCATGTCTTTAGCTGACACGTTCACGATGCCGTTCGCGTCGATGTCGAAAGTCACTTCCACCTGCGGCATGCCACGTGGTGCGGGTGGAATACCTACGAGATGAAACTTACCGAGCGTGCGGTTGTCGCCCGCCATCGGACGTTCACCTTGTAACACGTGAACTTCAACCGACGTTTGGTTGTCAGAAGCCGTCGAAAAGATCTCCGACTTTCGTGTTGGGATCGTCGTGTTTCGTTCGATCAGCTTCGTAAAGACGCCGCCAAGTGTTTCGATTCCCAAGCTGAGCGGAGTGACGTCGAGAAGAAGAATGTCAGTCTTCTCACCGGAGAGAACACCGGCTTGTACCGCTGCGCCCACCGCAACTACCTCATCAGGATTCACACTCTTATTGGGTTCTTTTCCGAAGATGCCCTTAACGATCTCCTGCACCTTTGGAATACGGGTTGAACCACCGACGAGAACCACTTCGTCGATCTTCTTCGAGTCAACGCCTGCGTCCTTTAATGCCTGTTCGACCGGACCCTTCAACCGTTGCAGAATTGGATCGACGAGCTGCTCAAACCGAGCGCGCGTTAACTTCATCGCTAAGTGCTTCGGTCCTGACTGATCGGCAGTAACGAATGGCAGATTGATTTCCGTCTCCATCGTGCTCGACAGCTCAATCTTGGCCTTCTCGGCTGCTTCCTTCAGGCGTTGTAATGCCATCTTGTCGGCGGAGAGATCGATTCCCTGATCTTTCTTGAACTCCTCGATGATCCACTCGATCAAACGCTCGTCGATATCGTCACCACCCAGGTGCGTGTCACCGTTAGTCGATTTGACTTCGACGACGCCTTCGCCGACTTCAAGAATCGAGATATCGAAAGTGCCGCCACCGAAGTCGAATACTGCGATGGTTTCGTCCTTCTTCTTGTCGAGTCCGTAGGCCAATGCTGCTGCCGTTGGCTCATTGACGATACGCATCACTTCGAGACCGGCAATCTTGCCAGCATCTTTTGTCGCCTGCCGTTGCGAATCGTTGAAGTAAGCCGGCACAGTGATCACGGCTTTGTCGACCTTCTGACCGAGATAGTCTTCAGCCGATTGCTTCATCTTTTGGAGGATGATTGCCGAGATCTCCGGCGGACTCCACTCTTTGCCCCCTGCGTTGATTCGCACATCGCCGTTGCCGGCGCCCTGGACCTTATAGGGAACTTGTTTGATTTCTTCGGTAACTTCGTTATAGCGACGTCCCATAAATCGCTTAATCGAATAGACGGTGTTCTCGGGATTCGTGACCGCCTGTCGTTTTGCAACCTGGCCAACGAGTCGACTGCCGTCTTTGGTGAAGGCGACGACGGAAGGTGTGGTCCGTCCGCCTTCGGAGTTAGTGATAACGGTCGGTTCGCCACCCTCCATAACCGCCACGACCGAGTTGGTGGTACCTAAGTCAATTCCAATAATCTTGCTCATTTTGTTTAGTCTCCAGAATTCTTATGCGGCGCTGTGCTCGATAAACTTGAGTTTGGTGTCCCGACCGGAACATCAAGCTTAAGTCTATCGATATCGCAGGGCACCCATGGTTGAACGCGCACTCAATATAATACCTGAGTGTGTCACTGTCAACTTTTGGTTGCCTGAGGCGCTCAACCTTCTTTTTGCAGGGAAATGACAGGGTTAGCGGCGATCTTCGTTAAGCAGGCGGGAGACAAAAAAGACGTAATGGCCGCCCGAAAGGACGGCAAAAGCGAAGACTGTCACGTACAGCGTCGGCAAATAATAGCCCGTCCCATACGGTACGCTAGCAGCGAACATGATGATGCCGATGGCGACGATTTGGACGAATGTATTGATCTTCCCCAGTAGTGAAGGCCTGAATCCGCGAAAGCCTGTAACGATATTTATGGCGGCTGCCCCGACAATGATGAATACATCCCGACTGATGACCGCCACCGTTACCCAGAAGGGAACCGGCAAGTGGCTTGGAATCGGTTGTGGAAATACGCTTCGCATCGACAAGACGATGAAGGCTGTCACCAGCATCAGTTTGTCGGCAATGGGATCGAGAATAGTGCCGAGTTGCGACTTTTGGTTGAATCGACGTGCGAGTAAGCCGTCAAGGCCGTCAGTTAGCCCGGCGAGCACGAATACGGTTAGAGCAAGAAGAAAGCGCTGGTAGAAGAGAAGTGAAACGAATACAGGAATCAACACCATCCGGAAGACGGTGAGAATGTTAGGGACGGTCAAAATCCGCGAGGACATCAAGATCTCTTCGGAGTGTCCCGACGGGTCGGGATCACCGCTGTGGTATCAGTTGCTCGGGTGGAAAAGGCGGTGGCAATTCCCTGTACTCCAAAGAGGTTGCTTTACTTGCAACGCAATTCGAGCAGGGAAACTTCTGGCGGACAGCCGTATCGAATCGGCAGGATTACGGTACCCAAACCTCGTGTCACATAGATTTGAGTGTTGCCCTGACGACCGAGCCCTTTTAAAAGTCTGCGGCGGGGCCTTCCTGAGGCGCTACGCTCTGAACGCAAAGCCACTTGGCCACCGTGCGTATGGCCGCTCAGCACTAAATCTACGCCGGCGCGGGCGGCTCTGCGCAGGACGATGGGGTTGTGCGCCAGCAATAACTTCATTTCGTCGCGGCGTGCTCCTGCCATTGCCAGCGAGATATCTTCCAGGCCTACCATCGTGTCGTCGACACCAGCCAGCCAAAAGGATGCGCCTTTGTGAGCGAAGTGAATTCCCTCATTGATAAGCACGGTTATGCCTTCGGCTCTAAACAAATCGGTGATTAACTTTGCATCAGTCCAATGGTCGTGATTACCAAGTACTGCGAATACGCCGTGGCGAGCTCGCAATTTACCTAACATCTCGGCGCAAGCTGGTGCGTAATGGCGTTCTTTCGAGATGTAGTCGCCAGTTAAGGCAATCAGATCAGGCTTCAACCGATTTGCTGTATCGACCGCACGCTCAATCTGGTCTTTGCTTGAGAACGGACCGTGATGGATATCTGAAAGCTGCACAACCCGAAAACCATCAAATTTCTTCGGCAATCTACTTAAGTAGATTGGCTGGTGCTCGATTGTGAGCATGTAAGGCTCGGTAAAAGCGGCGCGAGCGGCGTGCGTCAGGTTAAGGGCCAGAGCTCGCAACGGAGTGGCGGGTCGGTTCAGCGTGCCATAAGGCGCGATACTTCCACGCTGCTTCCATCGGATTGGGGTTGCCATCTTTTGTGCGTTTTTGGACGCTTGCCTGCCGGGGAAGCGCCCTTAGGTGGGCCGCATTATAGAGACCGCACTCAGGCCGTGCAACCAGCGTAAGCAAAAAACAACACGAATGGGCCGGTATTGTGCAAATCACCTGGTAAATTCGGCTTCGCAAGGAGGGGTAGATGCGGACGAAAAAAGATCAGCACCTGGTGGGAACGCCAGTGCGGCCACGTGGTCAACAGACAGGGTTTGCCGGACAGAAAGATCAGAATCGTGAAGCCAAGGACGACACCCCGGCCCTTCGCGGCAGACGTAAGAGCGCGAACAAGATGTTCGCTGACGCCTCGTCGCAGCACGTCGGAGCTGATTCATCAACGCCGACGACGAATTCTCCCTCAGTTCCTGCGATGAATGTAAAGGCAAAAGGTGCCTCGGGTGGCGAGACTCAGTTCAAGAAGCGACTTGCGAAGAAACGTGGTGAAAGAGTTTGAGCCGCAGGCTTAGGCAGATCGAACAGATCTGAAAGCGATCTGCATTCGTCTGCGAAACCCTGCGGCGCAAATTTACTAGTTGAAAGTTAGCTTCGGCGGTTTACTGAACGCGGTGTCAGGAAGCTCAACATCAAACTTAACTTCCTTCACGCGCACAACCACGTCACCGTTGGCGATATTGCTCGAATTAGATTTGAACGCGACCATTACTCCGTCGACATTTCGATAGTCACTGAACATCTCCGTCTGCGGAATGTCGACTCCTGTCGTATCGCTATGAATCACACTTTCCCGTTTCAATAACAGAAAGGTTTTGGCTGAGACGTAGTCAGTGATCGGCGAACCTTTCTCGCTTCGCTTTTCAACAACGTACGCATCTTCGTCTCCAACTTTGGCGATCCGTTTCACCGTGATATTCGGATAGTTCTTTTTCCAATCCAACACATCGTAGAAATCGGAGCCGGCTTTGATGTCCTCGAGCCGTTTGCCCGTATAGATTTCCTCGGGTCCGAAAGTCATCATTTCACCGCCGGCGTTTCCATTAAAGTAACTGACGATGGAACCAATCTTCTTGTCGAGCGCCGTGATCGTCATTTCACTTGCAGAGAGGTTTGGAGCCTTGGCTTTCACTACGCCATAACCGGTCACGCCCTGGCTTTCCATGTCGATCTCGATATTTGTCACTGATGATTTGTGTTTACGCAGGTTCGCTTCGCCACCGTAGGCCTCGATCATCTTGGCAAGCAGATCGTCCGCCGCAATCAGACTACTTCCCGCATCGGATTTCACGCGACGCAGCGTGAATCGTCCTTCGGGTTGGTTTAGAACGATGGCAGATACGTCGCCTTTTTCATCGCGCTTAACTTCGATCCAATACGCTTCGGGTAGTCCGGGGCTGCGGAGTTTGTCCTTTTCGCTTTCTACTAAGGGGTAAGGTGGCTGGCCGGGAACGACCAGGGAAGGTTTTCCATCGCGTACAGCTATTTCGATCACGTTGGCAGATGTTTCACTTTGGTATGAGCCGATGACGTGACTCAGTGAGTTAGTATCCGTCGCTGCGGTCGCCGTGGTTGCGGTCGTTACAACTTTACGCGCGACAACATCGCCCTGTGGTTGTTGGAGAAACATCTCGGTTTCAGACTCTTTGTCCTTAACTGGTCGGAACGTTACAAAGAAACCATCAGGCGCCGGATCAGCCAATTTGTAACGACGGCCGGCGACATTCTGGAGTGGATAAGGTGGCTGGCCCGGCACCGACAAGGTGAGCGTTCCGTCCTTCATCGCTATCTCGAAAGTTACGTTCGCTTCTGCCAACTTATACTGTCCAACTTCAGCTTTCGGATCGTTCGTTGTTGCAGTCGCCTTTGAATCGGTCGTCGGCTCGCCAACAAGGTTCTTCCAAACGGTTGTCATCGCAAATCCGCCCAGCGGTGATCCGGTAACATTCGTCAGCAAAACAAAACCCAACTTCTGATCCGGCATGAAAGCAACTTGCGAGTTGAAGCCATCAATATTGCCGCCGTGTTCTACGACTTTGTGACCGTTCCACTGGCGTAAGAACCAACCGAGTCCGTAATCGATGGTCCCGCCCACGTTCATCTGTTTCGTAATCGTTTCGTTGAAGCCTTTTTCAGAGACGATTCGTTTGCCGTTGACAGTCCCACCGTTGAGCATGAACCGGATCCACTGAGCCATATCGCGGGCGCTGGAATTGATCGCGCCGGCGGGCGCAGCGGGCGTGATCTCTCGCTGGGGTAACTGGCGCGTTACTTTCGTTGTGGCGTTGTAGTCATAGCCGAGCGAGTAGTCACGGGCTTTCTGCATTTCGGCAACCGTGGTGTTGCTATTCTTCATTCCGAGCGGTTTGAAAATCTTGGTTTCGATCACTCGATCCCAGGTGGAGTGCTGTGCTTGCGCGACGGCTTCACCCGCGGCGGCATACATGACGTTTTGATATTGGAACTTCTCGCCGAGCTTGTTAGTCGGTTTTGCGCGACCGGCGACTTTGATCAGCTCTTCGCGATTTAGTTTGCCGGTGACCATCGCGAGGTCAGTTCGATTCAGTCCGGAGCGATGGGAGAGCAGGTCACGAAGCGTGATCTTTGCAGCTGCGTCAGGATCGCGGAGTGTGAAATAGGGCAGAAACTTTTTGGGCGAATCCTCCAGCGAGAGTAATCCTTCGTCTGCACTTATCACCGCTGCCATTGCGGTAAACGCCTTCGAAGCAGATCCGATCGCGAATTGAGTATCAGGGGTGACGGGGAGTTTCTTGTCGATGTCCTTCAGGCCGAGTCCTTTTATGTAGATGATCTGGTCGTCTTTAACGATGACGAGTGAAAGACCGGGAATGCCGAGTTCTTTTCGACGCGCGTCAATTGTGGTTTCTATCGCGGCCAGCTGCTCCGTATAATTCTGAGTGGAGGCCGCGGCGGTAGGCTGAGTCTTCGCCGCCTGCTGCGCGATAGCTTGCGGCACCAGCGGAGCTGCAATAAGTAGAAGATTGAGTAAAAGGCCAAGGAACAGACGAGAAGACTTTTTGACGTT
The DNA here is from genome assembly GCA_046765655.1 of Acidobacteriota bacterium. Classification (GTDB taxonomy): domain Bacteria; phylum Acidobacteriota; class Blastocatellia; order Pyrinomonadales; family Pyrinomonadaceae; genus PSRF01. Next base: position 13,671 of record JBKPMX010000015.1, on the reverse strand, counting down.
AAGCATTTCAGGACTCCAGGTTCAGTTGGTGTGTTACAGGCAGATTTCTGACGATTCTGAGGCTATTACGGGAATGCGGTGCCGAAGGTTTAGGAAATCAATGTCCGATAATGGCGCACGCATTCAGTACCGTCCGCGGTAGCGGACGGTCAAGACTCAACACACGATGATCGGTAGCATCTATCTACTTAATGGCGCTGAGTCCTGGCCATCCGCTACCGCGGACGGTACTGAATAAGTTCGCTCCACCACTAAGCTCAAGCCCATTACGAAATACAACACCATCACCACCTCTGAATCACCCCAGTTGTAATGCACAATTCCACTGCTAAAGAACCCGATCAAACCGCCAAGCGCGCCTAAAGCCACGCCGCGACCTACCCACTGCTCTCCTGCACCAACCTTCGAACGAGTTAGCTTCCACAGTATTCGCGCATACAACAAGAGCAGAATCAGCCAAGCGATTAGTGCAGGAACGCCACGCTCCACGGCAATCTGAAGCAGATTCGAATGCATATGACCGATCGGCAAGCGCCCGTTGTCAAAGAGTCCCCACTCTCGCCAGTGCCCTTTAATTGAATCCATGCCGACGCCGACCAAAAGATGTCGTGGCTTGCTCACCAATAGATCAAACCCTTCGTGCCAGACCGTTTCACGCCAGCTTGTTGATTGATCTCGACGATCGAAGAAACCAATCGCTCGTTTTTGCTGCAACACGAAGACGGCTGCAAGTATGAGCGGCACCGCGACCAGAGCGGCAGCAATCAAAGTGCGTCGAGACACCGAGAGAGCAAGTAACAGCGTCGCAGAAATAGCGAACGCGATCCATGAAGCTCGAGTGACAGTTAGTCCAAGACTGAGAAGGATCAGCAGGAGCGCAACCAAGAGAAAGACTCCGCTGGTCCCCTTCTTTGTCGGAAGCGCAAGAAACAGGCCGAGTGTGAGCGAAGCGATCAGTTGCAGTACTTCGGCGTATGTTACCCAGTGGCCGTAGAAACCTGTCGCACGCCAATCACGGCCACGGGACCACGCGGTGATTCCCAACTGTTCGAGGGCGCTGTTTCCGGCGAGTAGTTTTCCACGCGGAACTTCCAGCGACGGTGTCCATTCCACGCGGTAGATCTTCAGAACAACCGACCCACTATTCGATGGAGCCGACAGCGCGGCGGCAAGCTGGTCTGGATCACTGACACGCTGCCCATCTACGTCCCAGATTATATCGCCGTCGATAATCGGCGTGGGTTGCTTAACAGTCCGCGTGTGAAAGACAGCTTGCGTCAGGATGCTGTCAGGCTTCACGCCGTAAACCTTGACGCCTTTGCCGTGTGCGAGTTGGCCCAATGTGAAGAGTGTCGTGATTACACATGAAGCGGTTAATGTGAACGCGAGTAGTCTTACGACTCGCAACGATCCGACATTCTGCGCCACCAGATAGACGATGACAAAAAGGCTCGCCGCGCGCATTTTTCCCAGCGACACGGCAGGCTCATAGGAAAAGAGTCCGGAGATGCCGCTGAGTATGAAGAAGCCGAGAAGCGCGTAATCAAGAGCAGTTCGCTGAAGGCGTGGGCGAGGGAATATAAAGAGTCGAATGACCCATAAAGTCGTCCCGGTGAGCCAGGCTGTTTGCGTTGCGGCAATCGATATGGGTGCAAAAGCCGCGATTAGAAAAAGGCAGCCGAGGATTCCGTGCTCCAACCACTTATTGATGGGTCGACGATCGTCGTTGTTCACGTGAAGTTAGTGAGAGTGGAACTTTTGCTCCTGTGCAGCTAACTATTAGAATGCTCGCGCTCTACTATATTCCATCATTCGGGAAAAACGATGCCCAGATTCGTCCAGGTTCAGCCGCAGATCTGCACAGACCGACGCCGATCAGAACGGAAATTCCAGAAGGAAGACGCATGGTCACGCCGTTCCTTTAAAAGTCTGATCCGTGTTTATCTGCGTGAATGTGCGGCTCGATTCTCTTCTGTGTTTGTCCTCATCTTCGTAGCCTCTCAAACGTTGGCCCAATCAAACCCAACTTACACAGAACGCGTCAGCGCACTTCTCAGCGACGCACAAACAAAAGCAGCAATCGCCTACCTCGATCAGACTCACGACAACATTCTCAAAGAGTGGATTGCTATTACTGAGATCAACGCGCCTTCAAAACACGAGCAGGAGCGTGCGAAGTACATCGAAGGCCTCCTCAGAAAGTACAAACTACAGAGCATTCGCTACGACTCAGCCGGCAACCTGATTGCACTCCGAAAAGGAACAGGTGGTGGTCCAACGGTTGTGATCGACTCACATATGGACACGGTGTTTCAGCCCGGCTTGAAGATTAAAGCCACCGTGCGCGATGGGCGTGTTTACGCCCCCGGCATTGGCGACGATACGCGAAATATTGAAGCAATGTTGGCGAGCATTCGTGCTCTCGATGCAGCAAAGATCAAAACGAAAGGCGACATAATTTTTCTATTCACGACTGACGAAGAAGCAGGGATGTCAGGCGCAAAGTTTTTCGCAAAAGAGAACAAAGACAAAGTCAATTATTACATTGCGCTCGATGGCGGTTATGAGGGATTCACCTACGCCGGCATTGGAATCAACTGGTATCGCCATCATTTTATCGGTCCAGGCGGGCACACCAGATCCAGAACCCCACCATATTCAGCCACGTTGCCGGTGGCTCGCGCGATCCAGCGAATCTATGATTTAAAGGTGCCAACCAATCCGTCATCAAACCTGAATATTGGAATGCTCGGTGGGTCGGAAGTGGTGAACGCAAAAGCTTCTGATGCATGGTTCACGGTTGATCTTCGCTCGACTAACAACGAAGTGATCGCAGACCTCGAAGCACAGATAAGGGCGATACTCGACGAAGAAGCAAAGCGTGCCGGGATGACATTGAAGACAGATATTATTTCGCAATCTCCAGCAGCAATTTTGCCCGGCAATCGTGAATCAGAGTTAGTTAAGGTTTCAGAAGCTGTGCATCGTGCGCTCGGTTTCGATCCCCCGATTACAAACACCGGATCAAATAATGCTAGCGCTGCTTTACTAGAGGGAATTTCAGCGATCTCGACGGGCGCTGGTCCATGCGACGACGCGCACGCAGTGACGGAGAACTGCGAAATCGAACCACTCTACAAAGGGATTAAGAAGATTATGCTGCTGGGTGTGGCGCTGGCGGGATTGGCGAAATAAAAATTCCGTGAGCATGAGCCCGCTCGTTGTTCGTCGAGCGATGGTGGTTGAAGGTTGGGGATCGCTATTCAGTACCGTGGGCGGTAGCGGACGGCCACGGCTCGAGATCGCGAGTTGAGTCGAGGATGGTGGAATTCAGGTTCGTGTTCTTTCGTGCATGTTCGTGGATCGTACCTGTGCGCGGAAAAAATAAAAACGATCCACGAAATCAAACGAACAAATACACTGACTACAGCTAGAACCCTTCCCGACCGGCCATCACAAACACCGTCCGCAGAACAATCTTCACATCCAACAGCAGCGACCAGTTTTCAATGTAATAAAGATCGAGCCGTACCATCTCTTCGAACGGCAGCCGATTCCGTCCTGAGACCTGCCACAACCCAGTCAATCCCGGCTTCATGTCTAAACGCTTTCGATGCCACAGAGCATATGCCTCGACCTCGTACGCGATCGGCGGCCGTGGTCCAACAATGCTCATGTCTGACATTACAACGTTCAGGAGTTGCGGCACCTCGTCGAGGCTGGTGCGCCGTAGCCATTGACCAACTCTCGTAACGCGCGGGTCTGCAAGCAACTTGTAGGTCGGTTTACTCGCATCACCGAGATTCGCCTCAGCGCGCCCTTCGATAAATGCTTTCTGGTACTCCTTATGAATCTCCGGATCAGCATCAGCCTTCATCGTGCGAAACTTATAAAGTAAGAACAAACGCCCATCCATGCCGACGCGTTCCTGCGTGTAGAAGATGGATCCTTTTGAGTCTAACTTGATTGCCAACGCGATCAGGAGCCAGAGTGGGAGCAGGATCAGAATCGCAAGGGCAGACACGATTAGATCGAATGCGCGCTTTATCGTTCGCGCGCTGGTCGACAGCGGCTCGCGAAACAGCCGGATCATCGGCAACACACCGATCTGATCGATCTCAGTTTTTTGTGGCAGGCAATTGAAGAGGCTTGGCGCAATGCGAAACTCAACGCCGCGCCGGCGACCACAACGCATCATCACTTCGAACAGTGCATCGCTACTCACATTTGGATCCGCAATGATTACTTCGTTCGCACCCGAGTCGCGAATTGCTTCCGGCAGCGTCTTCAGTTCACCTATAACCGGTACGCCCTCGTAAACACCACCGCCTGCTGTTGCTTCATTATTACTGTCGACGACACCGATCACTCGATAACCCAGCGCTGGTCTTTCACGCATTTCGGTAATGCAGAGTGCTGCTTCAGGACCGCGGCCCACGACGAGTGTTGGTATCAAGTTAATGTGTCGTTGACGTGCAAACGTCTGAACAGATCGCATCGCGAAGCGGAGGACGAGAGTGATCGCAAACATCAACAGTAAGTCGAAGACGAAGACGCTACGCGCATAAGAGAAGGCGCGGAACTGAAAGCCACCTCGATACAAAAATGCAGTGGCGACGATCAGAAGCGATCCGATGGCCGTCGCTTTACCGATGCGAATAGCATCGTCTGCGTACGAGAATTCACCACGCAGTCGATAAAGATCGCAGTACTTTAGACTCAGCACGCGAATGACGATCACAAAGGGCAGCAGTGCTGCGTAGGGTGCAAAACGGCCGCTCCATGTGGATCCAATCCCTCCCATCGCGGGGACACTTTCACGCAAGGCAAACGCGAGGAAAAACGAGAGAACAGCAACAGTCGCGTCGGTCAGTACAAGAACAACCTTCAGCGTAGGCATCACCCATCGTGGTGCGCGTGCCGTTGCGCGTACCCTAGTTGCGTTGGTTGCTGTTTTTGCTTGAACGGCTTCCATGAGCAACGCGAATTTACCTCTTAAGATCCACAACACACAATCTTATTCGCAGCGTTCGACGTCCATAACAGCAATCCTCAACTTCAGCGGCATAACTCAAGCCAAGACAAGTGCAGGCTGGGAAGGGTGGTTTACCCCCGCTCAAGTCTGATTACATTCAACTTTGAGTGTAATGAATCTTGAGCGGGGGTAAACCACCCTTCCCAACCTGCATTCATTTCAGCTTGAGCTATTTCAGTGAAATTGAACTGATCTTCTGCACGTCGAAAAGCTTCGGGTATCTGACTATTCCAAGATCAGTTTCAATACTTCGGAGCGGACGTTTGTTGCACGTCGCGCGTTGTTATCTGGCTTTTCGGCCATCACCAGCGTCTCGAGATCCTCTTTTGAAGTAATCCTCTTCAGTCGACCTTCTTCGACCAACATCTGATCGACGGCAGCCCACTGGCCCGCATAAATACTTACTGCCGGAATCCCGAGCGCTGCCGCTTCGCGGTTGATTGTTCCGCCGGCGCTAATCACAAGATCACTCGCAGCGATCAAATCCGCACCAGGCAGCGGCGACGGTGGAATGATCAGATTGTTGTCCGCGCGGGTCAGGTAGAAGCTCCGCTGCGTTTCATCGCGAGGCAGAAGGATAACTTTGGCGGATTGCGTTTTGAGGATCATCTCGAGCGCTTGATCAAACAAAGTGTTTTCAAACCGATGATACAGAGCGTGGTGGGCAGGGGGACGCATGAGCACGAGAACATGATCGCTCGCAACACCGAGTGCGGAAAGCACAGACGCGAATTGTTCATCGCGTTCGAAGTCAGCCAGATAAACATCCTCCTTCGTGCCGTGATACCGGCGCACCTTACCAATGCCAGCGCCATAACTCTTCAGTTGCTCGCTCGGAAAACAATCAGGCACGATGATCTTCTGGCTCAAACGAAAGGCGAGGTGATTCGCAGGCTGATATTCGTAATCCATGAGCGTGACCACGGGCTTGCGTAAGACACGAGCGGCAAGGATTTGCGAGTAGGAATTGTGACTGACCGCCAGATCGAAGTCTCTTGAACGTGCCCAGCGTGAGAGTTGCCAGGCGCGACCTGCAAGATTGCCGGCCTTACCGGTGACGCGTCCTCCACCGTATCCGCCGATGGTTGTGGCATTCAGCTGCGACTGTTCTGCAAGCGCAACCGTTTCAGCGAAATCGCGCGCAGTGAATTCCACCTCATGACCGAGATTGATGAGTTCTCTTCGAATTGCGTTGAAGAATGGGACGTGAGGAGAGTTTGCGAGATCGATCCAAATGCGCATTTCGAAAGCGTGCGTGCTCGGTGGTTGGGACCTTGTTGTTTATACCTAGTACTTGGTACTTCTAACTTGGTTTTGTTCCACGTGCTTGATCAACGAACACATAGAGCAATGTACAAAGCATCAAGCACCAAGTACCAAGTACAAAGCTCTAAGAACCAACCGCGGTCTAGAGATGCAACTCCATCAACTCGCCACGCTTCCGCAGGGATCGTTCCGCGGCTTCGATCATCTTCACCATGCGCAAACCGGCTGGACCGTCAGTCTCTGGGCGGACTTTGTTTTCAACGCAGTCGACAAAATGACGAGCCTCGCGTTGCAAAGCTTCTCCGTTATCTAAACGCGGCGCATACATGTCACCCGATCGGTAACTGACCAGGAGTTTGTAAACATCTTCAGTTCCGGGAGTGACGGTAATTCCTTTGTGATAGACCTTCACCTTCTCACTCGGCTCGATGTCGTCGTAGAGAATCATCTTCTCGCTGCCACCGATCAGAGTGTGCCGAACCTTGACGGGCGCCAACCAGTTGACGTGAATGTGCGCGATCTGTCGATCCGGAAAAAACAATGTGATGTAAGCAAGATTCTCAGGTTGGCCGGGAACGTGACTGATACCGGTCGCTGAAATCGCAATGGGTTTGTTCGGCAACACACAGTCCATGATTGATAAGTCGTGAATACCAAGATCCCAGATTACATTCACATCATGTTGAAAAAGTCCGAGGTTCACGCGCACAGCGTCGTAGTAGTAGATTTCACCAAGCTCGCCTTTCGAAATCAGCTCGCGCATCTTCCGCACAGCATCGGTGTAGACAAACGTGTGGTCCACCATCAGCACTAGATCGCGCGACTCTGCTTCGTCTATCAACTGTCGCGCGTGATCAGAATTTGAAGCGAGCGGTTTTTCAACAAGAACGTGCTTACCAGCGCGTAGGGCCGCCAGAGCGAGTTCAAAGTGAGTCGACACAGGTGTCGCAATGATGATTGCGTCTATCGAAGGATCGTTAATGAGTTCTGTTGAGTTGCAGGAAGTTTTCAGACCCGGGTAAACCTTACGCAGTGGGAGGAGACGGTCTTCCAAAACATCAGAGACCGCTGTGACTACGGCGTCCGGACACGCCATGAAGTTGCGCACCAAATTTGGCCCCCAGTAGCCGTAACCAATTACGCCGACTTTCAGCATATTCTCTCGCGTCTTCAATACACCTGAGGAAACTCTGATCAAGCGGGCGCGCTATTCAGTACCATCTGCGGTAGCAGATGGTCACCACTCAAGCCCCGATTCCGGGAGCATCTATACCCTCATGACGTTGAGTGGAGGCCATCCGCTACCGCAGACGGTACTGAATGGCGAGTTGATCAGAGGTTCCTGATGGAACATTAAGGCACTCTTTCGCGCACGTCCCCAATCACACGCGCAGGAACACCGGCGACGATTGCGTAATCCGGAACGTCATGAGTCACAACTGCTCCAGCCCCAATGAGCGCGCCTGCGCCAATCGTAAGACCGGCGAGAATCGTCGCGTTACTACCGATACTCGCCCGCTTTTTAACCAGAGTCGGAACAACTTTCCAATCCGAAGCACCTTTTAAGGTGCCCTCGTTCGTCGTTGCTGTCGGATAGATGTCGTTGGTAAACATTACGCCATGACCGATGAAAACCTCGTCTTCAATCACAACGCCTTCACAAATAAAACTATGCGATGAGACCTTGCATCGTTCGCCGACGCTTGCGTTCTTTTGAATTTCTACAAAAGCGCCGATTCGTGTTTCTCCTCCGATCGTGCAACCATAAAGATTCACGAGATCGGAATGGAAGATGGTTACGTTCGAACCAAGAATGACGTCTGCTGCTATCGGCATTTCGTTTCCAACAAGCGCGCTAGCGCATACAGCATCCACGCCTGGCTCCAGCGCATGTAGGGTTTCTTCACGGTATAAAACCGACGCTTCTGATAATAAAAGAAGCCGCGTTCATCGCGCAGGTTCTTAATAGTCCATCCGGCAACACGCTGCGCAAGCTCGATGGAATTCTCTGTTAAGTCAGCGAGCTCCAGGAAAGTGACAATGGCGCTCGCGCCGGCGTGTGCATCAGCGGGATAAGGGTCGTCATGGTAGTATTTCGGCCAACCGTCCGCAAGAAAGAAGCTCTTCTGCCAGTAGCCGTATCCACGCTTGAGTGCTGATTGAAATTCCTCGCCGAGCGAAGCAGCACCTATCACGCGCTTTAACGAAAACAGAATAAAGGCGGTATGAAAGTTATCAATCCACGACTGCGCCGGTTCTTCACCATACAGCCACGAGCCGTCCGCCTGCTGACGATTGACAACATATCTTGCCGCGCGCACGGCCGCGTCAGTCAGCTCGTTCTCGCCCATCGCTATGCCGACGCCAGCCAAAACTTCAGCAGCCAGCAAGCTGGCGTTGTAGATCTTCGTCTTACTATCTGTCGAATAGCTGAAACAAACCTCGTCTTGCGATTCATAAGATCGCGATAGATCTTCAAGGATGAAATCACAGACGCTTCTTGCGGCCGACAAAAACTGCTCATCGTTCAGATCCCGCGCAGCTTCCAAAAATGCTCTTGCGGCAAACGCGGTGGGAACGATAGTCGCCGTATTTCGCGGCGCGAAAAAGTTGCGGCTTTGCCAGTCGAAGTTATATCCCCAGGCCGCACCGCTGTAGCCTTGGGCTTTCATCGACAAGAGTTCACTTAGGATGCTGCGAGTTTGGTTTTCGCTTTCCGGCGTTTGCTGGGCGCGATGTCGAGCGAGTTGGGCCAGGGCGAACAGTGCAAGCCCTTTTGCGTTGCGCTGCTCGGGAACCGATGCGAGCTTGCGTAGATCGGCTGGAGACCTCTTTACGAGTTGCGTCCAGGCGAGTCGTGCACTTCTGGATTTGCTGAATGGAGTTGATTGAAAGACGCGACTGTTTAGTGCATCGAAAGGATCATGTCCGGCAAAATCATGTTCGCGGCACCAGGAGAAGAGTTGGTCGTAAACATGAAGCGGATCCACCGATTTCACAGATTACACGGATTAGTCTGAGATAGCTAAATTGGAATACGTGCGGTCGTGAAAAAACTGAATGCTCACCTTAACTACCCTGGGCTAATCTGCGTAATCTGTGAAATCGGTGGATCTGCTTGATCACGTCGCCCGGACAGACGTTTCGATTCTCCGCGGCGTTTCTACAAAGCTTTCGTGCCACAGTTCGAACATCAACAAGGTCCACAGCAGCTTCCGATGATTTGCGGTACCGCGCTCGTGTTCGTCCAGCAGTTGAGTGACATAGGCAGGATCGAAAACGCCCGCGCGTCTCACTCGCTCCGGTGACAAAAGATCTCTTGCGAGTGGGCGCAACTTGACCTTCAACCATTCCGCCACTGGAACACCAAAACCTTTCTTTCCGCGGCGCGTCACAAAGGGCGGCAATAGATCCTTAACCGCGCGCTTGAGAATGTATTTCGTTTTGTGCCCCCGCAGTTTGTAGTTGCACGGTAACGACGCAGCAAACTCTGCGACTCTCGGATCCAAAAACGGCGCTCGTACTTCGAGTGAAACCGCCATGCTCGCGCGATCCACTTTCGTCAGAATGTCCTCGGCGAGATACAAGCGGGTGTCGATGCTCTGCATCTGTGTGACCACATCGCTGTCTTCACATTCTTCCAGCATCAATCGCGCATCGCGATATATATCTCCGTCGGTCTTTTCCAAAACATCCTTAGTAAGTAATCGCTCTTGTTGATCCGGCGTGAACGATCCAAACCAAACATGATGTCGAGCTACGATATCGTACGTTGAACCGGTTACGAAGCGGTGAGCTTTGTAATCAAAAGAGAGGTTTTTGGTTTTCACCGGCAACAGTCGAACGAGTGGTTCGACTAAACCTCGTCTAATGAAGAACGGTATCTGATCGTAGACGCTGGCCCAGCGATGACCTGAGTACATCGGATAGCCCGCGAACAGTTCATCACCACCGTCACCACCGAGTGCGACTGTCACATGCTTGCGCGTGAATCGTGACAAGAGATACGTGGGAACAAGAGAAGGGTCACTGAACGGTTCATCCATCCACGAGCCGATTTCACTGACGAGATTTGCGGCGAGATTCGCGCTTAGACGTTCTTCGTGATGATCTGTGCCGAGAAACTTCGCTACAGCGCGAGCGTAGAGCGACTCGTCAAACGACGCTTCAGCAAATGAAATCGAAAACGTCTTTACCGCTTCCGAGGAAGCCCGACACGCCAACGCCGCTACGGTTGATGAATCCACTCCACCTGAAAGTAAAACTCCGAGCGGAACATCAGACACGAGTCGCATGCGCACAGAGTCGGCAAGCAGATCGCGAAGTTGTTCCGCGGCCTCGTCTTCGCTTGGCACTGGCTCTTTCTTCGCATAACTCAGTCGCCAGTATGGTTCGACGGACACCTTTCCTTGTTCGAGCGTCAATCGATTCGCGGCAGGCAGTTTGTTGATACCTTCGTAAATCGACAGCGGCGCCGGAACGTAATCGAACGACAAATACTGGCGCAGTGCTTGAAGATTCAAGGACGGTTTGACTGACGGGTGGGCCAACAACACTTTCGGCTCTGAGGCGAACAGAAGGGTGTTGTCGAACACCCCCCAGTACAACGGTTTCTCGCCGAATCGATCACGAGCAATCAGTAGACGCCGCCGCTTTTCATCCCAGAGGGCAAACGCAAACATGCCGTTGAGATGCGTAACCATCTCGTCGCCATACTCTTCGTAAAGATGTGGAAGCACCTCCGTATCTGAAGCACTACGAAAAGAGTGGCCCTTCTTCTCCAGATCGGATCGAAGCTCGCGATAGTTATAGATTTCGCCGTTCAGGATAACTGCGATGCTGCGGTCTTCATTGAATACCGGCTGTTCGCCTGTAACGAGATCGATAATGGCGAGGCGGCGCATGCCGAGCGCGACGCCCGTAGAGATGAACAATCCTTCGGAATCAGGCCCGCGATGGACCATGCGCTCGCACATGGAATGCAGCAAATCCTCAGCGCCTTCGGGTCGAGGATTAAGATTGGCCCATCCAGTTATTCCACACATAAGTTAGTGAATCGTGAATTGTGAATAGTGAATCGTTAATTGTGATAACCGCTCAAGTCTCCGCGTTACCTGTGCGTCCTCAGCGTCTCTTGGGGTTGTATTCTCAAGTTCACCATAAACGGAATACGTGTTTCGATGCAGTGCGTTACATTGCAAGTCGAATCATAACCGCAGACGAAGAGTACGCAGAGGTTACGAGAGACTTGAGCAGTTACGACGATTCACGATTCACGAAACCCAGCCTTTCTCGAACTGCATATATCGGTTTCGACTGTGACTCATGGTAGGTGCGTACAAGCATTTCCGCGAGCAGGCCCATCAGAAACAGTTGCACACCCAATACCACGGTTACCAACGAGATTATGGGCAAAGGCGTTTGAATGAAGTCAGCGTGATGAGGCCAACTCACAAATTTCATCAGGAACGCGAAAGCTGTCGACACCAATGACACGGCAAACGTTAACAGGCCGGCCCAACCAAAAAGATACAGTGGCTTAGTTTGATATGAAGCCATGAACTTTATGGTTATCAAATCAAAGACAACTTTGATCGTTCGCGAGAGTCCATACTTTGACTTGCCCATCGTCCGGGGGTGATGCTCGACTGGAATCTCCGTCACGCGCGCGCCAGCCCATGAAGCGTAGATCGGAATGAAGCGATGCATCTCGCCATACAACCGTACGTCCTGGAGCGACTCCCGCCGGTAAGCCTTTAATGAACAGCCATAGTCATGCAGTGGCACTCCGCCAATCCACGAGATGAGCCGGTTAGCCATCATCGAGGGGATCTTGCGGGTCACCATCTTGTCTTTCCGATTTTTTCGCCAGCCGGATACGACGTCGTAACCCTCGTCGAGTTTTTCTAGTAGTCGCGCGATGTCTGCTGGATCGTTTTGCAGATCCGCGTCCATTGGAATCAAGACATCTCCCGACGCCGCATCGATGCCTGCTGACATCGCGGCGGTTTGACCGTAGTTACGACGGAGAGCCACCACGCGGACACGGCTGTCGGTATCGGCAAGCTCACGCAGGATCTTCAAACTGCCGTCGGTCGATCCGTCGTCGACGTAGACGATTTCTGCTGATCGGCCCAACTGCTTCAAGGCGTCATCGAGTTTCGAGTGCAGCGGCAGGAGATTTGGTTCCTCGTTGTAAACCGGCAGGAAAACAGAGATCTCGGCGCGTGAACCAGATTCAGTTCGCTGATTGATTTCAAAGGGTATGGGACTAACTTGTTCGTCGTAAACTTTCATCCAGAAGGCATTTTAGACCAAAAGTTCAAATTAGTGGCTGTAATTGAGTCACGCTTGTCGAAACCACTCAACAAACTTCTTAATCCCATCCTCAATGTGCGTCTGTGGGTTGTAGCCGAGAAGTTGGCGGGCTTTTGTGATATCTGCGAAGGTCTGTGGAACGTCACCCGGTTGCGGAGGTTGTTGGTCGATAACGGCGTGGCAATCGAGTGTCTTTTCCAGTATAGAAATCAACTCACGCAACTCAACGGTTTCTGACTCGCCAAGATTGAAGACCTCGTAATTGCTTTCGTCATAAACCACCGCCGCCATTACACCGGAAATGATGTCGTCGATGTAAGTGTAATCGCGTCGCGTCGAACCATCGCCAAAAACTGGAATCGGTTTACCGCTGGTCAACAATCGCGCGAACTTATGAATTGCCAGGTCCGGTCGTTGGCGCGCGCCGTACACCGTGAAGAAACGCAAGCACACGCAACGCAGTCCATAAAGGTGGCTGTACGTATGACAGAGCAACTCGCCGGCAGCTTTCGTTGCAGCGTAAGGGGAGATCGGTTGACGAATTGGATCATCTTCGCTGAACGGCACCTTCGCATTAATGCCGTAGACCGATGATGACGATCCAAATACAAATTGATTGACACCGGTCGTGCGTGCCAACTCGAGCAGATTCAAAGTTCCATTGATGTTTGTTTCGGTGTAAAGCTGAGGCTCGGATAGAGATGGTCTAACGCCCGCCCGCGCGGCCAGGTGGACGATGCAGTCGAATTGTTGTTTTTGAAACAGCTGATCCAAGACTCGTCGATCGCGAATGTCAGCTTCGACCAGTGTGTAGCGATCGTTTCTTAAGTGAGTCGCGACGTTCGATCGTTTGATGTCTGGTGAATAGAAGTCGTTGAAGTCATCGACGACGGTAATGACGTTGTCGTCAGTTGCCAGCAAACGATCCACGAGATGCGAACCAATAAAGCCAGCGCCACCTGTTACGAGGATGTTGGTCATACTAATGTCGGCAAAGTCCGAAGCTCGAGCTTTCTTCTAACAATACTGAAATACAGAACGGGAGCGAGGCG
>JBKPMX010000014.1:0-12103 GCA_046765655.1 Acidobacteriota bacterium | reverse complement strand
TTAGCTGGGGGGTTTTCCCCCCGAAAATGTGTCTTATGCACTCTACTTTTATTTTTTTTGTATTTTGCGGGGGGTAAAACCCCCCTTCCTAACCTGCAAATTTCTAAACTTGATTTGTTTTCTGGAAGCTTGAACTATTGATGTTTTGTACCTTGAACTGTCACCCAACGTCTGCCCTCTCACGGGTATTCCTTCACACGCCTCTTCAAATCTGGCCGCAAGCGCCTGCAACAGTTGCTGTGATGAGGGAGAGGAGAACAAGGAGGATAGTTGCAGTGTGTTTTAGAAACGAAAGGGACACTAGAATCTCCGTCCGGGCCCGCGGCGGGTTATCGCGCGCAGCACCAGTGGCGGCCATAATCACGCGTTAGTAAATCCGGGATGTCGTTGCTCCTCGAGGTGTCGAGTCTCATTACCCCATAGCCACTAGACTCCAGTCGCACCGATTCGATCAATGCGTAGTTGTACTCGGGAATATGTTCTTGAGCCGACCATACGGACCAATTCGCTCCTCCATCCGTCGTAACACTGTACATCCAGCCCATAAAAACAAAAGCTGTTCTGTCATTAACGAAGCGGATCTGATCTCGGGGAACAGGCAAAGGATCATCGTGGCGAAACGTCATGATCGCTTGCCAATTGTTCGAACCGTGTCTAGCCGACTCGAAAACGTAGTAAGCACCTGGTACCGGTCCCCAACCATCTTCCGCAAATGCTTTAACTCGAATGTCGATGTTTCCGTTTGTCGTTTCCCATTGATCTATGACTCGAGAACTCATTCGCGAGCGAGTTGCAAAAAATTCCGGCAGGGCCAGGCCGATCAGCAAAGCAACGACAAACACAAATAAGAATCTTAACTTCATGTCGTAGATCTATAACTTAATTCGCCAGGTCGTTCCGAGTACATGAAGATCACCCGGCACGGACACACCATCATTCTGCCGCAGGTAGTAAAGCTCCAAGGTAATGTTCTTGTTCAGCGGTTTGATGATTCCTGCGGCGATACGGTTCCGAACCCATTCGTCCAGACTCCAGTCATAAAAAACTTCATCACTCACAAACACCGAGAGCTTTGTTCTGTCTGGTCCAACCGGATGTTCGATCTGGAACCGGTTGCGATATCTGGTCGAGTCGATCTGCGGCACTCGAAGGCGCCTCTCAATAAGGTTTCGATCACTGAAACGAAACTTACTTTTCTCGACGCGCAAAGTTGCCGCAAGGTTCAATCGATCCTCATGCGCTTGTCTGCCCTCGAATGGCTGAGTTTCGATTCGCAAATAGAATGGTAGCAGGCTTAAGTGTTTTCCGATTTTAAATGTCGCACCAAGGCCGACTCGTTCATCAACCGGATGACTCATATCCCGACCCAAACGAAGAGTACCCTGGAAGTTGAAATCAATTTGCTTGGTTATCGGAACGGAGAATATGACGTCGTTCCACTGCTGCGTGTCTGTTTCATCGAGAGTCGATTGCGCTTTAGCGGTTGGACCTACCAGCAGGAGGATTCCGAACAACATCGCACCGAGCAGAGGCAAAACAATCTCTCGTCTCTGTCGAGTGTTGTCCAAGTTCTCTCCTCTCAGAAAAATGTTCGATACACTTCAGCTTCTCGTCATGTACTGAGGCCTCAAGCTGCAATTAAAGTTGAACACGGCCCACCTCACAACAAAAGGAAGCTCTGAATAAGTCACACAGAGAGGCTATTCAGTACCATGCGCGGTAGCGGATGGCCATGACTCAACTCGAAAAAGATATCATGTCGGGACGTTGAGCGGTGGCCATCCGCTACCGCGCATGGTACTGAATCGTCGATGCGGGGAGTTTGATCAGAGCTTCCTGAAGTGTATCGGACATCGACCCGAAGCGATCCCGGCGTGTCGGCATACTGCTCTTCAATTGCTTCGGATTACCGTAAACGAGGTCACAGCCACAATCACGCGATCACCGATCTTCAGACTGGATGCACTTGCTTCAGGCTTGGGCCGTGTTGCGATGATTGATCGCGGACGTCTATCGGGAGTTTCAGTAGTCAGGTAGTAAGGCGTCTCTCCATTAGTGCAGTCTTCGCCCGGCTGTTCCAGCCGAACCCGCAAACGTTCGTACGCACCGACAAAACTAACTTCTTCGACGCGTGCGGGAGCGAGTTTGAAATGGCCCGGCTTCAAGAAGTCTGTTCGACTGAGCAAGACGTCTTCAGGGCGAAAGATAATCTTTATTCGATCGCCCGTGCGGTAGACGTTCGGATCAAGCTCGGCTGGAATTTTGGCACATTCAGTTTCAACAAAACCGTCCTGTACTACTGCTTCTAGAATGTTTGCCGCGCCGAGGAAAGTCGCGACGTACTCGGTCGCCGGATGGTTGTAGATCTCATACGGAGTTCCGATTTGTTCGATGTGTCCTTTGTTGACCACCGCCACCCGGTCGCCGAGTTCGAGTGCTTCTTCCTGGTCGTGGGTGATGAATACCGACGGCACATTGACTCGTCTCAGCAACGCACGAATCTCACGTCGCAGATGCGTGCGCGTCTGCGTGTCGAGCGCCCCGAACGGCTCATCGAAGAGCAGCACTTCCGGTTTGTAAGCAAGCGTGCGAGCAATCGCGACTCGCTGTTGTTGTCCTCCTGACAACTGTGATGGATATTTTTTGCGGTGCTCTTCAAGTTGGACCAGTGATAACAACTCATTAACAGTCTTCCGGATCTCTTTTCGCCTTCGATGTCGAATTCTTAAGCCGTAGCCGATGTTCTTCTCGACCGTCATCTTGGGAAAAAGCGCATACGACTGAAAGATGACGCCGACCCCTCGCTCTCTCGCAGGCAGTTCGGTCACGTCTCGTCCATGCAGAATTATTTTTCCGGTATTTGGTTGTTCCAGCCCGGCGATGATTCTGAGGATGGTCGTCTTCCCGCTTCCAGATGCGCCGAGCAAAACCAGAATCTCTCCTTCAGCAACGTCGAGCGAGATATTTTCGAGGACGCCCGTCTTGCCAAAGCGTTTGCTCACGCCAATCACACGCGTGGCAATCGGCGGCGCATTGTCGCTGGATGTAGACATTCTCTGTTCGTCGGCTAGCTTCTGCTTTGCCTTCAACGTATGCCTCTCAGTCTACGTCAAGCCAGTCGCGTGCAAAAAAGAGCACGCTGAAAATGAGAAACGAGAAGAGTGCCAAAACGATGGCAATGGCGTTCGCGGCTTCTATTTGTCCTTCGTTGAATTTAGCGAATATATAAAGCGGGGCGGTTTGTGTGCGTCCGGCGAGGTTACCGGACACCAGAATGGTGGATCCAAACTCACCGACGGCGCGCGCGAACGTTAAGAGTGCCCCCGAAACGATGGCGCCGCGCAATGAAGGCAAGGTGACATGCCAGAATGTTTGCCAGCGTGTCGCTCCGATAGTTGCCGATGCTTCTTCAAGAGACCGACTCATCGTGTCGAACACCGGTTTGATGACTCCGAATGCCAGCGGAAACGTAACGAAGATATTCGCCAGAATGATCGCGCCGGCAGTGAACATAATTTGAAACCCGTGCGGCGTGAGAAAACGCCCGAGAGTCCCGTATGGTCCCCATAACAGAAGTAATGCGAACCCGGCGACCGCAGTGGGAATCGCCGTCGGCAAAGAGATAGTGACGATGAGGGCGTTTCGACCCCAGAAGTTGTAACGCGACAGAACGTAAGCGGCGAATAAACCGAAGAGCACGTTGAATACTGTGGCCCAAAAACTCGTCGCCATCGAGAGCTTCAAAGCGAAGATAGCTTCAGGGGCCATTAGTGCGGCCCAAAACTTATCAAGTCCGTTGCTGGTACCGAAGATAAAGATCGAAGCGAGTGGCAGAAACACCAGCGGCATCATCATGAACACGAGCATGCCGATGCTGAGCGGCCGAACGACATCGAAACCGCGAACATGACGCATTGTTGGAACGACGGTACTCATTTGCTGTTGGGTCTTGGGTCTTAGGTCTTTGGTCTTGGGCCACCGAGGGATCCCAGGACCTAAGACCAAAGGCCCAAGGCCATTCCTCTCACTTCGCTTTCTGCACCTGGTCTCTAAACACCTGTTCGATCACTTCCGGATACGCTTTGTCCCAACTGCCAAAATAATCAATCGTAAAAGGCAGTTCGATATGGCCGAACGCGTTGTTTGCTTGATTGAATGCGTTGTTCGTCGCCGAATAGAAGTGATACTTCACGAACGCCTGTTGCGCTTCATCGCTCCAAAGGTATTGAAGAAACGCATCGACAACTGCGCGCTTTTCAGCAGGTACGTTCTTATCAATAATGACGGCCGGGTGTTCACTGAAAATCGTCGACTGCGGCACAACGATTTCAACAGGAGCATTCGCTTCCTTCATCAGCAATCCTTCAAGTTCATAAGTTATCAAGGCATCGCCATTGCCTAACTCAAAAGTTGTTCGCGCCTCACGCGCAGAAGCAGGTGTGGAGATTACGTTTTTCCAGATAGCTTGCAGAGTGCGCAGCGCCCGGGTCTTGTCTTGTTCACCTGATTGTTGTTCCGACTTCTTCAACTCAGATCCGTAGATAGCTAGGATGGACCACTGCGCACCGCCTGAGCTAACTGGATCTGGATGAATAACTCGCACGCCCGGTTTCGCGAGATCTGAGAAGTCGTGGATCCCTTTCGGGTTACCTTTCCTCACGAGAATGATGAATGGAGTTTTGTTGACGATCCCTTTTTGCGGGAACGTGTGCCAATCGACCGTGGTGAATCCACCGTTCTTCAATCTTTGCGCGTCGCGTTCAATCGAGAGAATCGCAAGATGAGCCGGAGCGCCTTGCAAGATCTGATTGGTCACCGTCTCCGATCCCGCAAAGGATGACGTGAACGAAATGTCCTGACCATGCTCCTGTTTCCACTTGGCCGTGAAGGCTGGATAGATCGCTTTCTCGAGCGACTCTTTCATGATCGAGAAACCGTAAAGCGTGATATTGATTCCACCCACTTCCGCCGGCGGTTTAGGCAGACAACCGATTAGGAGCAGACTGAGGAGCAGTCCGGCAAGGGCAGGAAAGGTAAAGCGGGGAGATGTAGTATGCCGCAGAGGATTAACCTCCTCATTCGCGCCGAGTACGAAACGGCGGCCATAAACAATCGCTTACTTCTTGCGGGGGTGTGATCCGTCTATACCATAGGGTGAGGCGCCGTGGGAAGAAGGTAATTATCCCCACTTGCTATCAATTCAATCGCGCGACGTAATCATTCGTCATTTATTAGACGTAATCATTGGTCATTTGTTATTGGACATTTGATATTTGAGATTTAGCCATCACCGGCGTCATCTCAGTGGTCTTAAATATCAAATATCAAATGTCCAATAACAAATGACCAATGATTTCTTTTTAGACCGCCGGGATTCTGTAGTACTATCGCCCCGCGGTGAGCCCTCCCTGATACCTGTACCGCTTAAGGAATGAAAGGAATGCGCTGTTCCCTCGCCCGGAGTCTGGCTACGCTGCTCCTGATTTTTTCGTTCGTCTCTTCATCTCTCTTCGCGCAATCAATACAAGACCAAACTCGACCAAGACGAACTCAACCGGAGTCGCAGCCTGCGTGGGTTCCGCCTCCAACACCTTCATCACCTATTCAAGTACCCACAACGACCGTTATACAAGGACCACAACCAACCATTCGAGTCGCTTTGAACACCGATACCCGCTCCGCAGTGATCTCCACAACAAGTAAGTTAATGAATGCGAGTAATGGTACTTCGCCCGTCGCACTCGATACTCAGAGAGTTCGTCTTGAAGCGCATTTCCTGTCGAACGCTCCAACAGTTGCCGAGGCACTCTATCGTGTGACCGTGACGGGAATGGAGACTCGCGAACAAGCCGAAGACATCGAGCAACAGATTCAAAAGGCGACGGGTGAAGCGGTTCATGAAACGCCTGATGCAAACCCCGCCACGACTTGGGGCGTCGTTGTTGATAAGCCACGGCCACGTGCTGAAGCGGAAGAGTTGATTGCACTACTGGACGATATGGGCATCGATGGGAATTTGACGCCTGTTGACGACAAGTCAAAGAGTACGGAATCCACGCCTCAGCCGAACACAACTTCTCCGGTGCGTCTTACTGCAAAGTGGTCCCTTCCATCACGTGAGGTAGTCGCGTCCTCTGCTGCTTCACGCCGCTTGTTCAGTTCCAACGCGCCGGTGGTCTTTGCATCTGACAACGAACGCGACGCTCCAGTGCGTTACAACGACAAACCCTATCGCGGACACATCGAGGTCTTTGCCAACCTGCGCGGATCACTCACTGTCGTCAATGAACTCCCACTCGAAGATTACGTGCGCGGCGTTGTAGCTAACGAGCTTTCACCCGGTGGTTATCCGGCGATTGAAGCGTTAAAAGCGCAGGCGGTTGCTGCACGTACCTATGCGTTGAAGAACCGCGGACAATTCATGGCCCAGGGTTTCGACATTCTGCCTACCACGCGTTCGCAGGTGTATCGTGGACTAACTTCGGAGAATCAACTTTCGAACCGAGCGGTTGAAGAGACAGCCGGAATGATTGCCACTTATGACGGTGAGCCAATCAACGCGCTGTACACTTCAACGTGCGGCGGTCGCACCGAAAGCGCGGAGAATATCTTCAACCACGCCGTTCCGTATCTTCGCGGTCACGAATGCGCCGCCGAAGGGATGGCCGCATTGGCTAACTTCACCATAAAGACCGCGCGCATCACGGATCTCCGCGACGATGGCAACGTAGCATTCGCACGCGATCTGAGTTTGCTCGCTGTTCACGCCTTCGCGATGCTGCCCGCAAAGATCACCGACGCATGGCTGTCGAGTCCAGCGAATGTTGCCGAAGTGCGGAACTGGCTACTTGCTGTCAGCCAACTCGCGAAGCAGCCGTTGCCACCACTCGGTGATGACATAAATCTGCCTGGGGGCTTTGCTTCGGCAGTCGCGTTAACGATTTTTGGTGACAGTCGACCGAGCACACTCTTCAACGATGCCGATGTTGCGTATCTACTCGCAGTACGTGACGCTGATCGAATTCCGCCAGCGAATCGCGGTGACGTTGCCTTGCTCGTGCGCGATGGTTACCTGTCGGCTTATCCGGATGCGACTTTGCGTCCGCAAGAGCCATTAACGCACGGCCGCATCGTTCACGCCCTCGCTCGCATTCTCGAAAACAGAAATCTTCTGCAGCTACAAAAAGGAAATGCACGGCCGACGGCTGATGGTCAGCTGATCCTTCGCTCCAATCGCGGCAAAGACCAGCCATGGAAAGTCAGTTCAGATGTATTTCTGTTTCGACAGTTGGGCGACACGCCGTATCCCGTCCAGGCGGTTTCCATCGTGGGTGGTGAAGCGGTGGTATTTCATGTCACCAATGGACAAGTCGATTATCTGGAAGTGAAGCCGGCGCCAAATGGTGCCGCGGCAGATCGGTTCTCACCATTTTCAAACTGGTCCAAAGAGATGTCGGTTGGACAGGTGCAAGCTCGCCTCTCACGCGCAGCTTCAGGCATTGGTCCTATTCGCGATTTGCGCGTGGCGGCGCGTGGCGTGTCAAAACGTGCGACGGATCTGGAGATCATCGGAACCAACGGTACGGCTCACGTACGCGGCGGTCGGATTCGTTCAGCTCTGGGTTTGCGTGAACAGTTATTCGTGATTGATCGACGCACTGACGACAATGGAAGAGTTGTAGGGTTCATCTTCACTGGTCGAGGTTGGGGTCACGGCGTGGGCATGTGCCAGGTTGGAGCTTACGGCCTCGCCAAACAAGGATTCAGCTTTGAACAAATACTCAAGACCTACTACTCAGGTATAGAGATCACCCGTCTTTATTAGTTCAATTCGTCGCAGAGGAGATTAACGACCAGTGTATCAGCAACCTGGTGGTTCATTTGTACCGCCTCCCCCTCCGAGTTACGGCAACTCTTTCTATTCATCGGAAGTCCTCGCGCAGAAAGCCGCGTACGTTGCCTCCGAAGCAAAAACAGCGCTGATTCTAAGTATTGTCGGTCTCTTCTGTTTCGGATTGATCGTGGGCATCATCGCGTATCGAAAAGCCAATGATGTGCTACAGACAATCGCGATCTATGACGTTGGACATGAGAAGAAATCGATCGCGACCACGGCAAAGGTCCTCAGCATCATCGACATCGTCGCCTGGGCGATCGGACTGGTGGCGAGAATCGCGTTGAGATAGCAGCTTGGGTAATCTGCAAGTACTCTGGCACAACCTCGGTGTTGGATTTCTCTATGCAGCCCTCGTGCTCTTTGTGTCTCAGTGGTGGAGGTCCTTCCAGATAACACCACCACCGAGACACAAAGAACGCGGAGGGTTTGCCCTCTGCCGAGTTAGCAATGATCATCAATGCGTTTAGGTCAGAGACACAACCCGAAATGAGAAGGGCGCACAACGGCGAGGCAAAGCCATCCCCTCACATCAAGCGGCAAAGCTAAGTTGAAAGTTGCTGAAAGATTGAAAACTGCTTCAAAGAAGAACCCTACCGATGTTGCGCAGACATGCTGAAATTACATCGAGCCTCAAATGAACTTCTCTCGTAATCAACTCATCGGCGCGATCATAGTGCTCGCGTTGCTCTGGGCAGTCATTCTTTTTCGCGTGCTATCCTCTGGCACGTGAGCGACCAGACAAAGTCTTCTCCTGTAATCGCAGTTGTTGGACCAACCGCTTCCGGTAAAAGCACGCTCGCAATCGAACTCGCCCTTGCTCTCAACGGCGAGATTATCAACTGCGACTCTGTACAGGTCTATCGCGACATTGAAATCGCTACTGCCAAAGTGCCTCTCGAGGAACAAAGAGGTATTCCGCATCATTTAATCAGCTTCGTTCCACCCCACGTAAACTACACCGCCGTCGAGTGGGCCGCTGCAGCCACTTCAAAGATCAGCGAGATCGAATCACGCGGGCGAGTACCCTTTCTCGTCGGCGGAACCGGCTTCTACTTGCGAGCACTGCGAAAGCCTTTCTTTGTAAGTCCCCAGACAGACGCTGAACTGCGAGGTCGCATCAACAAAATGCGCGAGAGGCATGGCCCAGAGTATCTTCACCGCGTGCTGAGACGTTTGGATCCGAAAGGCGCTGAACAACTTCATGCGCGCGACTGGCCACGCGTACAGCGGGCAATCGAAGTTTATGTGCAGACCGGCGAGTCGATTTTCGCTCAACGTGAAGATCGGCCTGAACCCCACGAAAGTTCACACCGCCTGCGCATCATTGCCCTGAATCCCCCGCGTAACGCCCTTTACGAACGCATCAATCAGAGAACGGAAGAGCACTTCAAAGCCGGACTCGTTGAAGAGGTCAAACGCCTGCTTGAACTGGGCGTACCGCCTGAATCGAATGCCCTCGGAGCTCACGGCTACCGACGCGTTGTTGAATATCTGCACGGCAAACGGAGCATCGAGAGTGCGCTGGAACAGACCAAACTTGACGTTCGCCACTACGCGAAACGGCAGCTAACCTGGTTCCGACGTGAGGAGGATGTCAATTGGGTCAACGGATTTGGAGATCGCGGCGATACAGTCCGAGAGGTTCTGGGCTGGTTGGAGCCCATCTTCGGTCCCAAATAGTCATGTTTCTGTGACATCTCGGCCAATCTCTTGTAAGTGCCCAATCGGTGATGTAATCTGGCGCTCAAACCACCATTTTCAACTCGGTTCTTTTAGTTCAACTCGGTTCTTTTAGGAAGTTAGCTATGTCGGACGGCAAGCAGGCTCCTCAGAATATTCAGGATGCCTTTTTGAACACTGTGCGTCGCGAAAAGACCACGGTGGTTGTGTACCTGCTCAACGGGGCCAAGCTCACAGGCCGCATTCGAAGTTTCGATAAGTTTTCGGTTCTCCTGGAGTCGGGCTCACAAGAGCAACTCATCTTCAAGCACGCCATTTCGACCATCTCTCAAACGCGCCGAGCCACTGGTGAGCTTCACCCACACCCGGCGGATGCACAGACAAGAGAAAATCGGCCACCCTCGCCTGAGGCGTGACATTCGTTTACACTCTCCACCCGTGTTGGGAACCTTTATTACCTTCGAAGGTATCGACGGCAGCGGTAAATCTACTCAATTACGATTGTTGGCGCAGTACCTACGCGCTCAGGGTTGCGAATTGCTCTTGAGTCGCGAACCGGGAGGTACGCCTGTTGGCCTGCGTCTGCGCGAAGCATTGCTCGACGTGCGCGGCGAAGTCGATCCGTTGACGGAACTGTTAGTCTTCGCAGCTGACCGCGCACAACACGTGCGGAAGGTTATTCGACCAGCACTTGAGAAAGGTGCTGTGCTGATTTCGGATCGTTATGCCGATGCGACGCGTGCGTATCAAGGCGCTGGTCGAGGTTTCTCGCCGGAATTGATTGCCGAAATCATTGAGTTAGCTACCGGAGGATTGGTGCCTGACTTAACTGTGCTGTTTGATGTTTCGATCGAGGAGTCCATCACACGGACAACCAGACGCTCGGCGAAGAACAAACGCGACCGCCTGGATACGGAAGCAGCCGACTTTCATGAGCGAGTTCGAGAGGAATATATGCGAATCGCGCGCGCCGAACCGGAACGTGTGAAGGTAATCGATACCACAGGCACTGTCGATGAAACGCAGGAGAAGTTGCGAGCTATCGTCGTCCCGTTTCTACAACACCGGGATCAGTTGACCACTCGACTCGTCGACAACGAACCATACAAACTCAAGCGAGGCCACTGTTGATTGTAGGGGCGGCCCTCCGTGGCCGCCCGCATTCCTTGAATTGAGCGAGATGCATAAGACGGGCGGCCACGGAGAGCCGCCCCTACAAAGGGTAACAATGTTCGAAAAGATTGCCGGCAACGAACGAGTGAAGGAAGTGCTGAAACGCATCTTCGCTGCAGGACGTTTGCCTGGTGCACTGTTATTCGTCGGCGAAGAAGGCATCGGCAAAAAATTATTCGCACTCGAAGTTGCGAGGGCACTCAACTGTCGCACTCCGACGGCTGATGGACCTTGTGGAACCTGTTCAGCCTGTACGCGCATTTCCAAGATCAATTATCCAGAAACAGCCGAAGGCAGCGACGAATGGAAACAGATTCTTTGGACGGATCATCCTGACGTGGGAATCGTGGTACCGCCAAAGCGCGTTCTGCTCGTCACGCAGATGCGCCAGATTGAAAGCGAAGCGAACTATCGACCGTTCGAAGGCAAGGCACGCTTGTTTCTGATCGATGAAGCAGACAAGCTAAATGATCCATCAGCAAACGCCTTGTTAAAGATTTTGGAAGAGCCGCCGCCAACGTCTCATATCATTCTGATCACATCACGTCCGGCGATGTTGTTGGAAACCATTCGTTCGAGATGTCAGATGATCCGCTTTTCGCCGTTAACCCCGGCAGAGATTGAAGAGTATCTATTGCAAAACAAAGTCGCAGACCGCAACTCGGCTGGCCTGCTTGCGAGAGTGGCGAATGGAAGTATCGGGCGCGCGCTATCGGGCGATCTCGAAACCTTCAAGGAACAGCGTGAGGCAATGTTCTCTGTATTGAAGGCACTGAGTGGGAAACCCGATGAAGCGCAATTGTTACGGGCATCGGAAGAACTCAACGAAGCACAATACAAAGATGAGTTTGAAGAGCGGCTCGACGTACTCGAAACCCTAATCCGCGATACCTGGATGCTGTCGCTCAAGGGCTCAAGAGATCAACTCATAAACGCGGATATGTTTGAGGAGGTAGACAAGCTAAGCCGCCAGATTAATCCCGATAGAGCTGCTGATTGGATACTTCAAGTCGAGGATCTCCGCGAACAACTGATTGTGAACGTCAATCGCAAGATCGCGGCGGATGGACTGTTTGTCTCAATGGCGGCTCCGGTCGCCCCGCCTCGGAAGTACTTGCCTTAGTCAAATAGTTCCTACCGCTGCGCTCAAGATTAATCACACACTCAACTTTCATCGCAGAGTGCGACGTTTAAAATCATCAGCAGCAACCATCACTGAAATAATTCAAGCTGCCACTGATGCAGGTTAGGAAGGGCGGTTTACCCCCGCTCAGGTTGGATAACAGTCAACCTCATTTCTGTTGCGCTTGGGTGTTACGCAACTTAAGCGGGGGTAAACCGGCCTTCCTAACC
>JBKPMX010000013.1:0-102482 GCA_046765655.1 Acidobacteriota bacterium | reverse complement strand
CGAGCGGGTTGGCCATGGCTACTACTAACCGTCCTCCGATCGGAATCTCTTTCTGCGGTTCCGTTTCTTTAGCTGCAGGGGCGAGTGACGATGCTTCCTCGAGATATTGGTTCGCCTGGTCATATTCGCCACGCAGATTAGCCAAGGTTGCAGCCAACGTGAGCATGTGTTGCAGGCTGTCGGTGGCGCTCGCTTCACGAGCGGCTTCGATTGATTGGTGAACGAGACGAGTAGTCTCGACCACTTTGCGCGCCTGCCATGCTGTCTCAGTCGCAAACAAAAGCGCTGATACTGTTTTGGCTTTCTGATTTTGGTTTTCGGAAAGCCGTGCCGCGGTCTCGGCTTCTTTCAA
The DNA here is from genome assembly GCA_046765655.1 of Acidobacteriota bacterium. Classification (GTDB taxonomy): domain Bacteria; phylum Acidobacteriota; class Blastocatellia; order Pyrinomonadales; family Pyrinomonadaceae; genus PSRF01. The sequence goes on along the minus strand of JBKPMX010000013.1, from coordinate 102,130 downwards.
TGCGGCGTCGATGTCGCCCGCCATCCGGTATGCATGGGCCAGCAACATTCGCGCATCGATCTCGAGTTGTGGATCTCCTTCCCATTCTTCATCGAGAAACTCGAGGACGGTTTTCGCCGCACGGGCCGATTCTTCTGGGCTGAAAGCATCCAGCGCGGTCTTCGACATCCGTAGTCCGTACTCGACTGTCTTGTCCGGCACATCTCCCTGCGAGAAGTGATGCACGAGTTGCGGATACACACGCTCTAATCGACCACCGTGTCGTTTTTCGATCTCTTCGGCGTATTTGCGATGAAGCGACCGGCGCTTGCGACGAGAAATTCCCCCGTACAAGACATCGCGAACGACACCACTTGAGAATGTCAGCCGATCACCACGCGACTCACGCTCTTCTTCTAAGAGGCCTTCCTCTACAAGCCGGTCGATCGCATCTTCAACATCCTTGTCGCCCGCGAGTGCTGCCAGGTCACGAACGTCAAAGGATTTACCGACAACCGAAGCGAGGGAGAGGATCTCGCGAAGTTCTTCAGGCAAACGTTCAATACGTTTTTCAACGGCCTGCTGAATCGTCGCAGGCAGTTCGCCAGCCGATAGGTCGGTACTCGCGCCCAAGCTCCAGGCACCAGTTTGGTCTTTTGAGATGCCGCCTGAATCAAGAAGGGAACGCACCAGTTCTTTGGTAAAGAATGGATTGCCTTCAGTAGCTTCGTACAGCTTTTCGACAAGATTGTCTGCGAGTTTTGGCCCGCCAATCAGTGTTTCGAGGAACAGTCGATGCTCCGATTGTGAGAACGGACCTAACGCGACCGCACTGAATCTGCGATCTCCGCGAAAAGTTTCGAGCATCCGAACCACCGGATGATTCTTGTTATCGACTTCGCTCGAGCGATAAGTACCTACGATCAGCGTTGGTGTTGGTCCCAGGCGCCGCACTATGTATTGCAGTGCCTCGATTGAAATTTCGGCGGCATGTAGATCTTCAAGGAAGAGGATTAATGGCTTTCCTGCTGCCAACCGGGTAAGCGTTCTGGCTAGTAGTTCGAAAATTTGCGTGCGATTTTCCGGTCCTTGTGAGCCACTGAGCTGAGATAGTTTTGAGTCGCCGGTTGCGGCACTCCGTATCTCGCTAATTTCGCTGAGCATCGGAAAAAGCGAAACGAGATCTGCCGCCACATCCGCAAGCTCGATGCGGTTGGGCAGCGAGGTTACCGGGTCTTTGATGCGGAAGTATTCCTGGATCGCTTCGCAAAATCCCTGGTAAGGAAAAGCGCCATCCTGCTCTATACAACGTCCGTGGAGGACCACAAGTTTTCGCGCGCGAGCAAGGTTTTCAATTTCATCTAGCAGTCGCGTCTTTCCCGCACCCGGTTCACCGGAAACGACTACGAATTGACATTCACCGCTGACAGCTGCGTTCAAGCGTTTTTGTAATTCGGCCTGCTCCTTTTCTCGACCGATGAAAGGCGATAGTGCCACTCTCGGTAGCATCATCGTCTTCGTCATAACAACCGATCTTCCAAGATCACTCTGGTGTAATCGCGTCTGAGAACGTCTTAGCGATTCTGCGATCTCACCGGCGCGTTGTGGTCTCTTGGCTGGTTCTTTTGCAATGCACGTAAGTACTACTTCCTCCAGGTCCTCGGTTATATCGGCGCCCATCGCCCGCGGTGACTGAGGAATCTCGTGAACAATTCGGTAAAGAACGGATTGCAGTTCACCAGAGAATGGCGGTTCTCCTGTTAGACATTCGTAGAGAACTGTACCGAGCGAATAGATGTCTGTCCGGTGATCGATGCCACTGGCTGCTACTTGCTCAGGGCTCATATACGAGAGTGTGCCAGCGATCGTGCCCGTCTTAGTGATCCGGCTCTCAGCAGCGCCACGCGCGAGTCCAAAGTCCATGATTCTCACACGCAGGCGCGTATCCTCACGGACCACCATGATGTTTTCGGGTTTGATGTCGCGATGACTGACCCCACGCGAATGGCTGTATTCGAGTGCTTCGGCAACCTGGATTCCGATATCAATGACTTCGCCTAGCGTGAGAGTACCGTCGCGCTGAAACCATCTAAGATTTGTTCCCTCCACAACGGGCATAACAAAGAACAAGGACCCTTCGTGCTTCCCAAAGTCGAAGATAGGCACAACGGACGGGTGGTCCATCTGCGCGACGAGTTGAGCTTCACGTTGAAAGCGCTGTTCCGTCTCTGCGTTCAGAAAATTGGGAGGAATAAGTTTGATAGCGACATCACGATTGAGCAACGGATCGGACGCGCGATACACAACACCCATTCCTCCCCGACCCAACTCTGATTTGATGTCATACCGATTCGAAAGCCTTTGACCGATCATGGTTCACCAATGAAAACGATTTGATAAGAACGAGCAGCGTGATAAAAGCTAACTCAGCACGTTTGGGCCTCTGGGTAGGCTCAAGTACAACTAAGTTATGCAGGTAGGTTCACTTCTGCGGTATTCCGAAGGTACTTCCGTAAAAGAGAACTTAGTGAATCTGGCCGGGTATTCTAGCCGTATTGGTGGAAGTGCGCTAGCGCAAGGCGCATCTCGCGTGTCCTCATTCTGGTCCAACTCGGATTAACTTTAGTAAGAAATGTAGTAAACACCTGCATACACAGACGACCAAGGAAGAACATCACGAAGCACAAACTGTTGAATTTTGCAGCCCTTGTTCTTGTGTGTTCACTGGTGGAGGTCCGCAGATAATTTCTGCAAAACCTTTATTCACGGTTCGATTCCGATCGCCGCCTCCAATCAACAACTAGAACGATCTCATGCAAGCTAAAGGTTCACTGTAGTAAACAGTACTAAATGACGAAGCTAATCCGTTGATCGTAGCTCGTCCCCAGTCTTCTCTACAGAGTCTCTCCAGCAGGAATCGACCACGCGTGATGTTTGTTTGCGGTTTCTAGTTTAGGCGTGGTGTGGTTTATGAAGTAAAGCGATCAATGATTGGCGAGGTTCGAGATCGTCGACAGGAACCTACCGATTGCTCATTCGCACCCGCTACTTCCGCAGTCATTTTTGATCTTACGGGGAAGTAATTTCTCCGGAAAGTCACTGACTGTTCCCATACGAAATACCAGGGCATCGTCACCGTTAAATCCGAAGCTCAAGCCTAACTTGGTCAAACAGATTTTGAAATCCGCCAAAACTTGTCAACGGGGTTACAGATCTTCGACCCATTTCCCGCCTAACTAATTGACAGACGAGATCGGTTCCGTCCGGTGCCCGACTGACAGGCTCGTTACCGCATCCCGCTTAATGTCCAAATCAGACGATTGGAGTACAACTCATGTCTCTATCACACAGGATCTTCTTCTCGCTCTTCTCTTTCCCCGGACGGAATATGAAAACATTGCTAACGCTCGCGATCATTGTGTGCCTGTCTTCGACTAGCTCTGCGCAATTAACCCACCAACAAAAACTTGATGATTTCCGGTCATTGGTTGGGCTTTATAACAAGCAATACGGCCCTTACGAATGGAAGGTGCAGGCATTTGATTTTGATTTATTGAAGCTCGATGACTGGCTCGCGCAAGTCAATTCCGCGCACGATGATTTGACGTTTTACGACGTTTGCCTACGGTATGTCGCAAGCTTGCAAGATTCTCACGACGAGTTCATCGTTCCATCTTTTTACGAAGCATATCTGCCTTTCCTCGCAGACCGCTATGACGGAAAGGTTCTGATCGACTTCATCGACCGGACAGCGCTTCCCGCACACACGTATCCATTCGCTATAGGAGACGAATTGATCTCGGTGGATGGCAAAGATGTGCAAGATTGGATCGTCTCCCTCCGACCTTATTCCGTCAACGGACAAGGTAATCCTGTAAGCCGCGACCGGCTTGCGATTGCCACCATGCTTAATCGCTATCAGGGGTTTTATCCATTCGCGAACAGAATCAGATCCGGCGACATAGGCTCGGTCGTGGTTCGCGACCAGAACGGAAATACGGCCACCTATAAGATACCGTGGGTAACGAGAGGGATCCCCTTCGATGGAGAAGGACTATTGCCGAATCCAGGTGGTAAGCCATTTCTAGGAAAGACTAATTTTTCGGAAAATTCATTCAAGCGTTCAATGCGGCAGAAAGCAGAGGCTGACAAGAACTCCTGGGGCATTTGGACCGGTGAACGTCCGTCGAGTGAGGTGCCTATTGCTCCGAAAGGATTGGAGCGGATCCAAAGCTTGTTAGATTCTTCGGTGTTTGAACCTGACCACGTTGTCGCCGGTGACCTTTTCCCGTTCAGCGACTTCTTTCCAGCTTTCGCACCCCCTCCCGAGTTTAAGCTGCGGCTTGGAAGCAAGTCGACCGATGAGTTTGTAAGCGGTACGTTTCCAGTCGGTGGACTGACGGTAGGATTCATTCGAATCCCGAGTTTTGCTCCTGCCAACCGAACTAATGCGATAAATCAGTTCCGAGCCGAGACGATATTCTTTCAGCAGAATACGAGGGGTCTGGTTATTGACTTAATGTCGAACGGTGGCGGGAATATCTGTTACGCGAACAATCTGGTGCAATTTCTGTCTCCGGATGCTTTTGAGGCTCTACCTGCCAGATTGCGAGCGACTGAGCAATGGCTGCTGGCGTTTGAAAACATTCTTTTCTTCCAGCAGTTTAACGGCAAGCCACAAAGCGACATTGAATTGACCACGGGAATGATCGAGGAGATTCAGAGGGCGCTCAGCGAGAATCGTGGGTTGACGGATCCGATCCAAGCGTATTCGCCAGCGGCCCTTTGTAACGGTTCCGGCGGCCTTCTGTATCCTCCTGCAAAAGATTCCCAGGGCAACAACATCGCATACACCAAACCAATCTTGTTGCTGACCGATAATTTCACAATTTCGTCTGCGGAGATGTTCGCTGCGAAGCTACAGGATTTGAACCGCGTGTCTGTCTATGGGGTTAGAACCGATGGCGGCGGTGGCAACGTCGTCAGCTTCAACTATCTAAGTGGACCGTATGCAGAAGGTAGCGTGCGAGTAACCCAATCGATCATGGTGCGGAATCACAACGTCTCGACATCCGGGTTACCCAGTGCGCCTTATATTGAGAACATTGGTATTCAGCCCGACGTTGTGGCTGACTTCAAGACAAGAGCTAACCTGGGAACAGGCGGACAACCGTTTGTTTCAGGATTCTCCCAAGCAATTGCCGGTCTAATCGGAGCGGGAAATCCGTAAGACCATGGTCCACCTCTTCACACCGTTCGCACTGAAGCGTGTGGGCATGTTTGAGGCCAAAAAGATAGACATACTTACGGCTTTGTATTGACAGTTGCTCACTCGAGGGGTATATGCTCCTCGTACCAAAAGTGTTCGACCTATACTAGTCATGCGCACCCCTTAGAGCCATTGCGTCGCGCTGACGAGAGAAACCTTCGCTTCGCAGCTGCCTTCGAACCTACATGACTGCAAGGCATGAGCGCGGGCCGTCGCTTGGTATTTTCGTCGACTAACCTTCCAAGGAGGAACCGAAATGAAAAAACTGAATGTAACCCTGGTAAGAGTTTCGGTTCTCGCGGCGTTTATTGCACTGTTCGCTACACCGGCATTAGGAGATACCTTCACTTTTTCTAGTGGCCTATTCGGCGGGTTTAACCGACCAAACGCAGGCACTCCCCCTACGACTCTCTCCGGAACAATCGCCCCTTTCAATGCGCAGATGTTTATGGTTTCCATCGATGGTCCATATTCCTTTACGCTAACGTCTGTTTTTAATGATTTTGTTCCTTTTATGGTGCTTTATGAAAATAGCTTCGACCCATCAACTCCCCTGAACAACGCCCTCATCGCCGGGGGTGGTCCGTTTACCTTCGATCTGTCGGCAGGAACGACCTACATCATAGTACCCACACGTGTCACCAGCGGCTTTGCCGGAGTCTTCAGTGGCACGATCAGTGGCCCAGGAGAGATCACACCTGTGAACGGCGTGGTAATTCCCGAGCCGACCACGATGTTGCTACTCTCCACGGGAATAGCTGGGGTAGCCCTCAAGATTCTGATAAAGAACAAACGTGAAAGGTCCTAGCCTCGGCCTTCGAACGTCCTCACACATAATGGAAGCCTCGAAAGAGTCGCACAAGCGAGCACTGAGAAGTGCTGAACCTCATTGGTTTGACCCTGAGAACTCGCCTGCATACCTAGCATAAAACAGTTAGACTACTCGCGATGGTCTCTATCGCCCTCATCTGCACTGCAAACAGATGTCGCAGCATCATGGCCCATGCAATACTCCTTGATGAAGCTAACAAGCGATCGCTGGACATCGACATCTACTCTGCCGGTGTTCTGGATTTTTCGGACCAACCACCACTCGATGAGACGTCGAACTGTTGTCTCTACTATAAAACACCACCTCCAAAGCTAACGCCGACGTGGGTTGGCCAGTTGCCGCTTGATTCAATCGATCGCTTCTTAGTGATGGAGCAAAATCACGCCGACGCGTTAGAGAATCAATTCGGCATCTCCGCTGATCGCATTTCGCTACTGGGAAGTTTCGATCCTAAACAGCGCGGCGCGGAGATTCCGGATCCCTTCTTTAGTTACAGTCAGGAAGTTTACCGACGTTCTTATTGTGTTATGCGCGACTGCATTATCGAGTATCTCAACACCGCGGATGAGTTGAGGTGAATTCGCTTCTTCTAAGCGCAAGGTATGGATAAAGAAAGAGACTCCATCCCCCCAACGCGGCAAACGCACCGCATCAAATTCGGCTTTGCCATCCAATGTTGAAACGGCTTGTGAGGAGTTCTGATGAGAATCGCTATTGGTTCAGATCATGCGGGCTTTAAATATAAGGAAGAGATAAAACGCTTTTTGAGTGAACTGGGACATCAAGTAACCGACTTCGGAACTTCAAGTGAAGAACCAGTCGACTACCCACTCTTCGTTCGACCCGCAACACTGTCAGTTGCTCGGGGCGACGTTGATCGCGGCGTGATTCTTGGTGGTTCTGGTAACGGAGAGGCAATGGTTGCCAATCGAGTGAAAGAAATTCGATGTGCGGTTTGCTGGAACGCTGAATCTGCCCGACTCGCACGACAGCACAACGACGCAAACATGATTTCGTTAGGTCAAAGAATGATGTCGAAAGAGCAGGCTCTCGAGATCGTGCGCGTATGGCTGGAAACTTCGTTTGAAGGTGGCCGGCATGTGCGACGCATTCAAATGATTGATGAAGGTTAGAGACTCAGTTGTTGACTCGTGAGATAGCTACACAGCCCTTGTCGTTCGATCAACTCGTCGTGACTTCCCTGCTCGACAATCTACACGATACCAAAGCGACGGCAGGCCGTCGCACTCCAAATTTCACCGTTTTGAACTTGATGCACTACTCGGCGCCGGTGCTGACGTCTCAATCTCTTTCATTCGTTTCCTGATCTCATCTTGTCCAATCCAACGTCCTCGCATCAACACTCCCGAAACCTTTGACGCACCTGATATGTCTTTCAGTGGATTCTGGTCCACCAGGACGAGGTCGGAGTACTTACCGACTTCGATCGTCCCTGTCTTCGCGCTTTCACCTAGATATTCGAATGGCAGCGTCGTTGACGTACGTAATGCTTCGAATGGTGTCAAACCAACATCGACCAACTCCTTAAGCTCACGGTGCAGCGCAAAACCTGGAACGAGACCGGGAATGATCGTGTCAGAACCAGCCAGCAATTTCCCTCCCCGGTCATGAAACGCCTTCGTCACTGGTTTCTGAAATCTCTCATAGTCGTCTCGTATCTTCGCGCGCGCGCCTGGAGGTATCGGCAGATACAACTTCTCGACCATGAATGACCAAACGCTCGTCTGCATCGGATGCTGGTGATACTTAGTTTCGGGTCGCCTGAGTACGCTGTTCGGATCAGCAAAAAGTTCAATCAAGCTATGAGTCGTCACGAGGGTTGGCGTCAACCAGACCCCGCGTTTCGCCATTATGTCGGCGAAATAATCAATACGCTCCTTGCTGTAATTGCCGTTTGCATGTTTTGCCAATTCTTCAGAATGCGCAATCATTTTTTGTCCGGCATCGAGAGCGTATTCGACCGAGACCGACATCGGAATATGTCCGATGACATCCATTTTGAGTTCCTTGGCAGTAGACATGATCGCGTCAAACGATTCCCGGTCGAGAAAAGAGTAGACTTTGATCTTGTCGAAACCCGCAGCTTTCGATTTACGAACTGCCTCTCGAGCTTCGTCGGGGGAACTCACCCAGGTTGTTAACGGAGGGGGCCATGCCTTTTTTGGACCGTCGATGGTCTGGGCCAGAATAAGACGAGGTCCAATTAGTTCACCCCGGTCGATTCGCTGTCGAAGCGTAAGCTCTACGGGTTTTGCGAAAAGCTCTTGAACGGTGGTTACTCCGTTGGCCACATACGGAAAGAGGAATCTCTCGTAGGGGACGTTCTCGCCTGTGAGCTGGTCCTTCGGCGGCACCATGATGTTCCAAGCGTCATCAAGCAGGTGAACATGCATGTCGCACAAGCCGGGGATCAGATACCGTCCGGTGGCATCAACGCGAACAGCGCCGGGAGGCACTTTCACTTTTGAAGTTGGACCAACTGCAACAATCTTTCCATCGCTAACGACTACCGTATGATCATGAAGCACACGTTCTCGATCCATCGGTATGACTTCGGCGTGAAGAAACGCGATAACGCGCGCGGGTGGAATTGAATTTGAGTCAGCAGCGTTCGCTTCACGGCCCAACATCCCCACTGAAAGTAGGATCACAACCATGAGCACGCGGAATCGTTGTTGCGCTTTCATCTTTCCCTCCTGACAGTCTGATGCGTCCGCATCCTTCGCAATCACTACGCCGCCATCATCGTTGGAGTTCGCAGAATTTTTCGATCCCATGCTTAGGATCTACGCCTGCGAAAAATTCCTCCGCGCGAAAGATCTTGCGAAGTTTTGCGCACTTTATTCATCACACGACAAACCACTCGAGACCGTTCTTCGGACGTGACCTTCAATTAGCCCTGCTAGATTGTGGCTCATCCTGCTCCATTATTTCTTATCGCCGAGCAGCATCACTGGCCCAACGCTTGCGACTGTGAACGTCTCGTAAGGAATCGAAATCGAAAGCACAACAACTAAAACATGAAAACGATCATTGAACCCTTCAAAGTTAAAGTAGTCGAACCTATCAAGATGACGACGCGTGCAGAGCGTGAGCGTTATCTCCAGGACGCCGCATACAACCTCTTCCTGCTCAAAGCAGAGAACGTGATCATCGACTTGCTGACTGACAGCGGAACGGGAGCGATGAGCGCGGAGCAATGGTCGGCACTCATGCATGGCGACGAGTCGTATGCGGGCAGCAAGAGTTTTTATCGATTTGAAGAGACCGTGCGCGACATCTTCGGGTTCAAACACGTGATACCCATGCATCAAGGTCGAGCAGCGGAACGCATTCTCTTCTCCACGATGTGCAACTCCCAAAGCGTAGTTCCAAACAACACCCACTTTGATACGACGCGCGCCAACATCGAATACGCTGGAGCGGAAGCAGTTGATCTGCCGATTGCGGAGTTTCATCAGCCGGCGATCAATCATCCGTTCAAAGGCAACATGGATACAGATGCTTTAGTGTCTTTGATAAAGCGCGTTGGAAGAGATCGAATTCCGCTTGTAATGCTGACGGTGACAAATAATTCGGGCGGCGGCCAGCCAGTTTCAATGGCAAACATACGAGCGGTGAAAGCGATTACTAGTGAGTTTGGGATCCCACTCTATCTCGACGCATGTCGGTTTGCAGAAAATGCTTACTTCATCAAGCTGCGCGAGGAAGGTTACGCAAACAACTCGATCAAAGAAATCTCACTCGAGATGTTTTCGTACGCTGATGGCTGCACGATGTCGGCAAAAAAGAATGGCTTGGCAAACATCGGAGGATTTCTATGTACAAATGATGATCGATTAGCTCAGCAGGAAAAAGATCTCTTAATACTGACTGAAGGATTTCCAACATACGGCGGCTTAGCGGGACGGGATCTCGACGCTATCGCAGTCGGCTTGGAAGAGGTACTTCACGAAGACTATTTGAATTATCGGTTCGCTTCGATTCGGTATCTTGGTGAACACATCGCGGACGCGGGCGTGCCGATCGTACAACCACCGGGCGGCCACGCAATATACATTGATGCAGCTAGAATGTTACCGCACATCCCGTCTGGTGAATATCCAGGTCAGGCACTCGCTATCGAGCTGTATCGCGAAGCCGGCATTCGTTCATGTGAAATCGGATCAGTAATGCACGGTGAGAATCATTCGGACAGCGCAGCAGACGTTCCTTCAAATCTGGAGCTCGTACGTCTCGCAATACCCCATCGAGTCTATACCCAAAGTCACATCGACTATGTAATCGAAGCAATTCTTCAGGTGCATGATCGACGTGAATCGATTTGTGGTTATCGAATCACCAGTCAACCGAAATTTTTGCGACACTTCTCGGCGCGCTTTGAGCCGCTTAATGCAAGCTCGCCTATGTCACTTGGCTCCGCTTTCCAAAACGATTTTGCCGACCACGCCTCCCTTCGCGAGTAATTCGAGGGCATTGCGTGCCTCAGTGAGAGGAAACCGCTGAGCAATCAGTGGCTTGATCTTTTTCTGTTGGAGGAGTTCGAACAGCGAGGTTAAGTCCTGGCGAAACAACGCGGGCTTGAAGCCTTTAAGCCTCTGGATGCTGTAGAGTGTGACCCGTTTGTGACCTGGAAGAAGCCAACTGCCGGCAATATAGACCAAGAAAATTGCGAGTGCACGAAAGCGATGGCGGCGAGAGGGTCGGCTGTTCGGGTCCACCGAAGCGGTAAGACCATACGCTATTACCTTTCCACCACGACGAAGCACGCTGCGCGACCGCCAGATATGACTACCGCCGATCCCGTCAAAGACGACGTCAACGCCGTCGCCCGTAAGCCGTTCGATTTCTTTAACAAAGTCTTGCTGTTTATAGTCAATCGGAACTGCGCCAAGTTGCGAAACCATCGACGAAGCGCGCTTTGAACATGTGCCGTACATCTCGAGCCCGGCGAGACGACCGAGCTGCAAAAGCGCTGAGCCGACTCCGCCGCTTGCGCTATGGACCAGGACGCGTTGCGCCGGTTTGACCTTAGCAGTGCGATGCAGCATCTGATAGGCAGTGACGTAGTTCAAGACAAGACTGACAGCCTCGGCCGCCTCCAACCCAGCAGGCACTGGGACTACGTCTCGTGACGACAAACAAACAAACTCCGCGTACGCACCGTGGATCGGCAGCGCGCCAACGAGTTGGCCCACTTCAATTCCAGAGACCCCGGCGCCGATGCGATCGATCACGCCAACCAGATCCCACCCCGGTGTGAATGGCAATCGTGGTGACTCGGGATGAATTCCCTGGCACATCATCAAATCAGGCAAAGAGACACCAGCCGTTAAGACTCTGACGCGCACTTCACCGGCCTTCGGCTCGGGACAGTCTTCTTCAACTATATGCAGTGCGTCGGGACCACCGTAGTGAGTAACGATGATGCGCTTGTGTTGCACGAGTTGCTCCTTGCCACGTCAGCCCTTAGGAATCACTGGTTTGAATATCAGTCGTGGAATCGGGCCACAAAAGCAAGATTCTCAGGTCCGATCTCGGTTCGTTGATTGGAAAGCTAGTTACTACTAGGCAAGCGGCGGGCCGTGTGAATTGTTTGGAATTTCGGGGTAGGTCTGTTTTGAGGAAAGCGGAGCGTGTGGAGAAATCCGCTATGGCGCGTGTTTCTCGCCGAGCGTCACCCTCTCTTCCTCAACGCTTCGAAAAACTCATGCGTTTTAAGCGCAATTGGCCCACGCGGATTCGAGTATGAAGGATGAGACCAAATCCAAAGAGGTGAGACCTTAAATGCCTTGCCTCAAAAATCAGTTTCCGTGGTAGCGAGTTTCGTGTTTCGTTCATGTGATTTCGTGGATCGTTCCGCAATGCAGAAAAACAACAAGAACTATCCACGAAGTCACACAAACCAACACGAACCAAATCATTCGGCTTCGAGCTAAATGTGAGTTTTGAGTGAATCCTTCAAGCGCTGATGCGCCATTCCGGCGATAACCCTCAATGCCTCTTTGCAATCTCAACGTCGAGCTTACATCATCTGCGTAGGACCACGCGTTTTTTGGACCGCCGCACCTTAGTCTTCTTAGCAGCTCTGGTCTCAACATAAAGCACGACAGACCTGTACGTGTTAGCAGGCGATGCAGTCACAGTTGTGCTCGTCGTGCTCGTCGCTGTCATAGGTGATGGTCCAGCTGTAACTGTCCCGCTCAGGTGCGTGGTTGGTGAAGACAAGGCGGTCAGGCCTCTGCGCTTCCGCAACAACGTCCCTTTCGCCGGCGCCTCCTCGGGTATTGGTTCAGGTTCTCGGGAGAGTGCCTCGACGTTCACGAAGAATCTGAAAGTACCTGTCTTCTCCACGCCAAGCAGGAACCGTAGATCCAGGCTTTCTCCTGGAGGAAGCGGGGTGTCGAGCGTAACAGTTCCGGAGGAAAGCGATGAATTGAACCCACCGCCGATGGCCTGAATTGGCGGCTGCTCGAGTGTTGTTCCCTGCACCGTAACATTCGATGTCCCCGAACCGCACGGTGACCTGTCGACTGTCACGATGATGGGCGTCGAAGTTCTTGCGCGGAGGTCGGCGATACCGGTAGGAGTTGGGAACGTGGTGATATCGATGATGCGCCAGCGGAGTCGAGTGATGTTCTCATCTGTGCCATTCAAGACTGTTCGCCGGAATTCAAGAGTGCCAAATGTTGAGTTGTTCAGTGGGTCACTAGTGAGATCGCGTACACGGTTGGGAGAGCTGGAGGACCCCACGCACGGATCGAGCAGAGAAACTGGAAATGACGCGTTGAGTTGTATCGGACCCGAAAGATTCTCAGGGCCGGCCGCACCAAGACGCGCGCCCGCACCGGATGTGTTGCCGTCCGTTGAGACAAAAATGAAATCCGACGCGTTGTTGTCAGTATCCTTAGGCAGCCCGCCCGTTGGACAGTTACCTAGCACCGTTACCGAACCAGACTTGCCGCAGTTGTCGCGGTAAAAAGCGTAGTCCAATCCAAGCGGCGACAACGCTGGATAGCCAGTGCCTTCCCTGTAGAGCGTGTCTTCCACCAACGTCGATCCGACAGCGTCGAGTCGATTTGCAAGATTGAAACTTTCAGAGTTCGCGGTTCTAAAGAGAGCCAAGCCTGCGTTGTCGGGAATGTCGGTGGTGTACGTCGCGTCGCCCGTCGCAGTCGACGTTTCCCCTGCGGGGTAATTGAAAAGCGAGTAACCAATGGAATTCGTGCAAAGGAAATGGCCGCGAGCGGGCAGTACCGTTCCATTCGGAATCACGCAACGAGTGAGTCCGTCAGAAGCAACGATCGCGTAACCCGACGAGTCGTCCACAGCACCGACGCCGTGCGGGGTATCGGCATTGTTGTAGATTTCGATGAACTCGTCATTGGCGCCATTCGGGCCGCGCAAACGAAACTCAGAAATCAGTAAATCGCCCGCGAACGGGCCGAAGATGAAGGTGGTCCATGTGGCGGTGTTGTCAAAATCCTGCGGGTCTAATGCGTCGCTCCTGGCAGACGCTGTGTTCACGATATTGCCACGCGGCGCGTTCTCATTGACGCGCACAACCAGGGTAAAGGAGCCAGTTTCGAAGACAGGAATTGAAGGAAAGCTGACTCTCACGTTCGTTCCCTCAACAGACGCGGAGCCGCCGGGGCTGGTAGCGACGCTGACGAACGTAGTGTTGGCAGGTAAGGTATCGATCACCTCAACGTTGGTTGCGTCATCGGGGCCCTGGTTAAAGACACCAATACTGTATGTGATGGTGCCGCCGATGCGTACGCTCTCGTCACCTGTCTTCGTGATTGCGAGGTCAGCAGTTGCCTGCCGCGCGCGTAACTCCTTAGCTGGAGTTAGCGATAGTAAGAGACCAGCGAAAACGATAAAGCTAAATCGACGCACACGAGAGCACCCTGCGGGGTTATGTAAGTTTGAAGATTTCACGGAGGTATTCCCCTTTTTCTAGTTATCGAGCTCTGGACGTTGAAGCGGCAACGCTAGGGGAATTTTGAAGCTTGCTTTGGCGGGCAGTTTATCAGAACGACGGTGGGGGATGAAGGATGAACCGACTGATGAAGGATGATACTGGTAGTCCGAAGCTGAACATCCACCGATATGAAATCGGTGGTTCTCTCATTCTGCTATTGATCCACCATCCGCCGCCTCAAAGCCGAAACAGAGTTACGCCTGGCAAGGTATCGCGCCCGTCAAATCCGGCCAACAAGTCACCGGCGTTTACGTCGCTAAAATATCACTCAACTACAGAACGGGAGCGAAGCGACCGATGCCAACGAACGAAGCGATCAATGCGCGTTGACATCGGTCGCTTCGCTCCCGTTCTGTAGTTGAATTCCTACCAAGAAAATCGAATGTACTGAGTGGGACGAAAAATCCAGGACCGTATCTCAGTACGACGATGCCGGAAATCACACGCGCACGACAGATTACGGTGCGACCAGGATGACGGCGACACCAGTTCCTTGCAGTTTCAGATCAAGACACGGTGAAGAACGGACAGTAATAAATTTGGAACTGACAGCCGAGTAGCGTTGCATCGCAGCATCGCTACTCGGCTTTGTCGTGTTCCCCGCGCAATCACCTAATGGACCATAGCTCCATTGCCATTCGGCTTCAACACAACTTTTATGCAGTCTTGCCGGCTGTCAAACATGCTGTACGCTTGCGGCGCTTCATCGAGAGGCAACGTGTGAGTGATCACAAACGTAGGATCGATCTTTCCCTCTTGAATCGCTTCGAGCAACATCGGCATGTATCGCTGCACGTGACACTGACCAGTCTTGATTGTCAGGCTCCGTTGCATGACAGATCCCAGAGGAAACTTGTCGACAAACCCTCCGTAGACACCAATCACTGAAACAGTACCGCCATTGCGACAACACATGATTGCTTCGCGTAACGCAATCGGTCGATCGGTTTCCATCATGAGTGCCTGCTTCGCACGATCGTACAGGTACGCGGGACCATGGCCGAAAGCCTCCATCCCAACATCGTCGATGCATGAATCAGGACCGCGTCCTCCTGTCATTTCCATCAGCGCTTCGTAAACATTTTCTTTATCGAAGTTTATTGTTTCTGCGCCGCCCTCTTCGGCCATCGCCAGGCGATCGGGAAACTTATCAATCGCGATGACACGATCAGCCCCAAGCATAAACGCGCTGCGAATGGAGAATTGGCCAACTGGACCACAGCCCCAGATTGCAATCGTATCTCCGGGCTTGATGTCGCACATCTCCGCGCCCATATAGCCGGTCGGGAAGATGTCTGAGAGAAACAGCACCTGTTCATCCGTTAAGCCAGCCGGAATCTTAATTGGTCCAACGTCCGCAAACGGGACGCGCGCGTATTCCGCTTGCCCTCCTGCGAAGCCACCAGTCAGATGCGAATACCCAAAGATTCCAGACGCTGCATGTCCAAACATCTTCTCGGACATCCAAGCGTTCGGGTTTGAGTTTTCGCACAACGAGAACATTTGTCCTTCGCAGAAGAAGCATCGTCCGCAGGCAATCGGAAAGGGAACGACTACACGATCCCCGACCTTCAGCTTTCTAACATCAGGTCCGGTTTCTACCACTTCACCCATGAACTCGTGACCGAGAATGTCACCTGACTTCATCGTGGGAACAAAATGGTTGTAGAGGTGTAAGTCAGAACCGCAGATTGCAGTGCTCGTTATCTTCACGATTACGTCTTGGCGATTAAGGATCTTTGGGTCAGGCACATCTTCGACCCTGGTAGTTTTCTTTCCATACCAACAATTTGCTTTCATGATCTCCCCTTTTTCCAATTAACCAAGGCTGCCCTGCTCCGACTCCGACACTGGTCGCGCTGGTCGTTGTGTCAGATAACCGTTGTCCCAGACAGTGCCGTCTGACACGATGATCTCACCGGTTTCCATCACCTGCTTGAATGCGCGCAACGACTCCTTCGCTTGCCACCCGGGGTCATTGCCAGTGAGTTTCGCAACCCATTCACCAAGAACTCCGCCTGGCGCGGTGTAATTGATTTCAACTTCTACTAAAGTGCCGCGATTTCCGGGCGCCTGTTGGAACCAAACTGATCCTGAATGATCGACATCAGAGCCGGGTAGTGACGCCCATGAGATCATCTCGTTCGGTCGTTCTTCCGTGATCTCCGCGTCCCATTCAACCTTTGCTCCCATCGGTCCAAGCGCAACCCAATGAGAAAGACGATTGTCCCGGACCTCCACTGACTCGAGATGTCGCATGAAAAGCGGCAAATTTTCAAAGTTTCGCCACAACTCATAGAGTTCTTCGGGCGATCGATTGATAATCGAAGTCTTGCGGATGTCGCTCGCACTTTCACCGTCACTGCTCAGACGTTGAGCGCATATCACATCGAGCGCTGTCACGGCAGCAACGTTCGCTGTCGCAAATGCCAGTCGACCTTTCTTTGAACCCGGAGATGTGAACGCTGCACCTAATGCAGCGAGGTCTAATGTATCGCCCGCTACGCGAGACCAAACTCCTGCCGCCGGTCTCTTGCCCTGACTGAAGATTGTGACTCCAGCCATAATCTCTCGAATTCCGAACAGTCGTATCAAACCCGTTCTGCCCTGCACACCGGATATCTTGGCTACAAATCTTGGCGCGAAGAGTTCTGCCGCGCCGAGACCGATGCTGAACCACCCCAAGCCCCGCGCAAGCTTTTCGGCGCTGTCATACTGCTGGTGACCGTTAGTTCGGGTTAGCGAAGAATCACGCATAGTTTGTGATCGCGAGCGGATTGATTGTTGCTGCTCAGTTTCTTCCTCGTTTCCTATTGTTTGTCTTTCCATTGTTGCCATAAGTCTTCCCTCCTAGGAACCTCCCTTGTTCGATGTTTGTTGCCGACCAACTGCCACAACGCTGGCGTCGCTGCGCTGTTCCGAATCCCGTCAGTTGAAGTCAATTGATCAGTGCAAGACGATTCCTATGCCAATGTGAAAATTGTGACGGTCGGATCGCGCAGCAGGGGTAGTTGAACTGCGGCGTCTAAAATCTAGGTTCGATAAATCGCTGAGTATGTCCGCTGCCGTACGCCGTATTTGAAGAGAGCTTGCAGAAATTGTCCCGCTGACGTGTCTGTGTTCAAAGCTTTCTTGTTGTTCGCAGGAAGTTAGAGCCTTAGAATCTCAGAGCTCCGGCCATTTACTGCTCGCCAGATCTTCAGGAGAAACCTGTGCGCCGACGCCTTCTGAGTCTGATTCTCATCTGGATCTTCATTTCGACTTCGAACCTTTACGCACAAGTTCGGTCGCCGCAATTGGGGAAGAACAGCGTCGCAGAAGTGATCGCGGCAATGACGACGGAAGAAAAAGTAAGGTTAGTAGTGGGAATGGGATTCGTTTTTCCACATCCATCACTGCAGACCGAGGAAGACAGAAACACTCCTGAAAAAGTTTTAGGCGCGGCTGGACGCACTCACGCGATTCCTCGACTTGGAATTCCGTCACTCACATTTGCAGATGGTCCGGCAGGCGTTCGTATCAATGCAGTCCGAGGCCGCGATATAAGTCACACCTACTACGCAACGGGCTTCCCGATCGCGACACTCTTAGCTTCATCCTGGGACACAGACCTGGTCAGTCGGGTGGGAGTTGCGATGGGCAGCGAAGTACGTGACTACGGTATCGACATCCTTCTGGCACCCGGAATGAACATTCATCGCAATCCGCTCGGTGGCCGAAACTTTGAATACTATTCCGAAGATCCACTGGTCGCTGGCAAGATCGCTGCCGCATTCGTGAGAGGGGTGCAATCGAACGGAGTTGGCACTTCGATAAAACACTTCGCCGCAAATAACCAGGAGTTTAATCGGTTCCAGTCAAACTCTATTGTTAGCGAAAGAGCATTGCGCGAGGTTTATCTGAAAGGTTTCGAGATTGCGGTGAAGGACGCTCAACCGTGGGCCGTGATGTCCTCTTACAACCGGATCAACGGAATTCCCGCGTCAGAAAGTTCAGATCTGCTCACAACGATCCTTCGCGGCGAATGGGGATTCAAAGGCATTGTAATGAGCGACTGGTGGGGAGGAACCGACGCGACTCTTCAAATGCAGGCGGGTAATGACCTATTAATGCCCGGTACCGTTCCGCAAACTCAAGCGATCATCAAGGCAGTAAACGAGGGAGTCCTCAGTAAGAAGACATTGGACCAGAATGTGGAACACATCCTCAATATGATTCTGCAAACGCCATCGTTCAGAGGCAGTAAGTATTCCGATCAACCAGACTTGAAAGCGAATGCAGACATCGCTCGTCAGGCAGCAACAGAGGGAATGGTTCTGCTCAAAAATGACAACGGTGCCTTACCACTTGCTTCGCCGGGAAAAATCGCACTCTTTGGAAACGCCTCGTACGACCTCATAGCTGGCGGCACTGGTAGTGGAAATGTGAACAAAAAATACGTCATCTCGTTGGATCAGGGACTACTGAATGCCCGCTATTCCATCGACGAATCATTCCGGAAAAGCTACTTGCGATTCATCGACGAGCAAAAAGAAAAGCGACCCAAAGTTGATGCGTTTAGACTGCCACCACCCATCGCTGAAATGGCTGTCGATGCAAATCAGCTAGAACAACTGGCGCGTGACGCGGATGCTGCCGTACTAACTATTGGACGAAACTCCGGAGAGTTTGCGGATCGCAAGGTAGACAACGACTTTAATCTCACCGCGACTGAACAGACGTTGATCCAAAACGTTGCCAATGCATTTCACGGAAAAGGAAAGAAGGTTGTAGTCGTCCTGAATGTGGGTGGCCCAATTGAAATCGCCAGCTGGCGTTCTTCGGTGGATGCAGTGCTGCTCGCCTGGGAACCAGGACAAGAAGGTGGGAATGCTGTTGTTGATGTCTTAACCGGCAAAGTGAATCCTTCAGGCAGGTTGGCTACGACATTTCCCATGTCTTACAGCGACGTGCCTTCGGCAAAGACTTTTCCGGGAAAGGAATTGCCAGGCGTTGCGCCATCCGGACTAAATCCTTTCGGCGATAAGCCATCCGAATCGACTTACGATGAAGGAATATATGTTGGCTATCGTTACTACGAGACGTTCGGCGTGAGGCCCGCGTATGAATTTGGATATGGCCTCTCGTACACAAAATTTTCGTATGGGAACGTAAAGCTCAGTAGTGATAAGTTTCTGGTAGTGACAGCCAGCGTGCCTGTTACGAACAATGGAAAAGTTTCCGGCAAAGAAGTGGTCCAGTTATACGTGAGTGCGCCCAAACAAGGATTGTCGAAACCGGCTCTTGAGTTAAAAGCATTTGCCAAAACCAGGTTGCTTAAGCCAGGAGAATCACAGACGATCAGTTTCACCCTTTCCCCTAAGGACCTGGCGTCATTTGATCCTGCTAGTTCTTCCTGGATCGTGGATCCCGGTGCCTACACCATCAAAGTCGGCGCTTCATCTTCACAGATTAAGAGCTCCGCGTCGGTAAACGTCGCGAAACAAATCGTGGTGCAGAAATCGCAAAAGCTGCTGGCGCCGACCGTATCGTTGAGAGAACTCAACCCGTGAGGAATGAAGACTGAGCTAAAGACTTTCGTCCTTCATCCCTCATCCTTCATCCCTTCTTAAGTCGCTAACGCCTTCTCCGCTTTGCTGCGAATAAACGCGTAGTTCAACTGCGGTAGCGAATTAAACTTCGCAGCTTTCGTGAACGACTCTTTTGCTTTCGCCGAATCGCCTTTGCCGCCATACGCCTCACCAAGCAGATAGAGCACATCCGGATTCTGTTGGTTCGCTGCGGTGAGTTCAGTTATCGCCGCGTCGTAGTTCTTCTCTTGTAGCGCAATTCGACCAGCCAACTCATGCGCCTGTTTTATCTGATTCTGGTTCTTTGCCGCTTCGGTACCTTTTCGGAACGTGTCGGTTTCAGTTTTTGCTGTTGCCAGATCTTTCTTCGCAATCGCCACACGAGCCAGATTGTAGTGGTGAAACAGCGCTGTGTTGTCTTTGATTTCCTTCGACAGGCTTGAGTCGTTGGTCATCTTCAGCGCATCGTCATACGCTTTGCGGGCATCGTCGTATCGTCCCATCTCCAGCAGTACATTTCCTTTGAGCTGAAGATCTCCTGCCATCGCCGGCATATCATTCGTCTTTTGGCCCAAAGCGTATTGCTTCTCAACATCCGCCAGTGCTTCATCGAGTTTGCCACTGTCGGCAGCGACCACCATCTGACCAAACAACGCGGTTCTTCGCTCGCCATCGCTACGGGCCTTACTTGTCATCTTCTGCAGCTCTGCTTGCGCATCACTTGCCTTTCCTTGATACGCGAGAGCGGCGGCAATACCGAAATGTGAGTTGATGAAGTTTGGCTCAATGGACAGTGCCTTGTTGTACTGGGTAATCGCTTCATCAAAGCGGCCCATCTTTAAGAGGAGCTCTGCATAGGAATCGTAAGGGTTTGGATCGTTCGGGATCAGCTCGATGTATTTCTTGAAAGCATTTTCGGCATCGTTGTACGCCTCGTTCTGGCGATAGGCGTAACCAAGGATGTTATAGGCCGTCGAATAATCGGGAGCTAGCTCGGTTGCTCGCTTGTAGTGGTTGATAGCCTGCGTGTAGTCCTGCTGTCCAAAGTAATAGCCGCCGAGATTGAAGTGTGCGCGCTCATCATTTGGATATGCAGCGACTAACTTCTCGAGAGTTTCCTTTTGTTTCGTCGGGTTCGCGTTCGCACCGGCTTCAGTCGCCTCAATCAGCATACGTTCGCCGTCTGATGCCTTGCTCGCGAGAGCGACCGCCTTTTTAAGATGGTCGAAGAATTCACTCGCTGTCGGCGAAACATTGGCCCGGTTTAATTCGGCGAGCGCGAAGTTTGGATCCAGAGAGATCGCTTTGTCGAAATGTTGAATTGAGTCGGTGATGCGAAGTTTTTCCTGCAAGTCGCGACCGGCGAGATACTCCTTCCGAGCGTCTTCCGACGAAGTGGTAATTGCAATCTTCCCATTTTTCGCAGGTTCAGCTGCTGAAGAAGATGCTGTTTTGTTTGGCTCGACGGGTTGGCAACTGAACATGAAGACCAGAAGAAACAGTGGTCCAAGGCACTTCAATGCGCTGAACAGATTGTTTGTGCTCGGGCGACTAGATGCTTGATCATGCTTCATTCTTGCACTCCTATAGGTAGACGAAGGCCTGGGTTGAAAGCGGGGAGAGCTAGAGCAGCACGCAGAAGTGCCAGCACTGTTCAGCGATCATCGATCATCGCTGCTGATATTTTCGCAGCGGCAATCCAAATCGATCGGCCAAACGCTGGTTACGACTACAGATGGTACTGGTTTTCTCGTGAGGCGGAGGATAACGACAGCTTTTAGCACGCGTCAAGAAATTAATTGTGAATTCTTTTGTTGTGGTTATGTTAAGAGCTGTCGTGCCAACTTGCAGTGTTCCGATTTTTGGATATTTGGTCTACGAGATCCAAGTGCTATTCGGTACCATTCGCGGTAGCGGATGGCCAAGACTCAATTCCATTAGTGGCGTGTGTTGAGATTTGGCCATCCGCTACCGCGAATGGTACTGAATAGCTTGGCACCGGAACCACAACCCTTATCTGTTAAAGCCTTTTGTTCGTGTGCGACGCGTTCTTACTGGTCACGGCCTCGGCACGTTCCATCGGGTCGAAGCGTGGATCATTGGGAATATACGTATGATCGCCTCGTGCTTCAATCAACGGTTTTTGGGGGCCACTACCGAACGCTAACGGGTGAGTGATCACAAATGTAGAGTTCTATTTGATTTTGGACCGAATCTTCTCAGGGAGTGTACGTGTAATGCCAGGGCTCGCGGGGTGAAGCGAGTGGACCGGTCAGCTTTTTACTGGCCGCTGTAACAGCTGCTCGAAGTTTCTCGGTCCATCCCTGACCGTCCCACACGTCTTTAAGCATTGCTGCATTGGTTCCGGCGATGATCTTGTCGCCCTGTTTGATCTGAAAATCGAAGGCTCGCAATTGGCCGTGCGGTGAAAGACCCGGAACAGCAACGGTGGGCGGTGACACTACTTTATAATTTTTGAGAAAGCGCTCGAAGCTCGCTAAAGATTTTTGGTCCGGCACCGTCTTATACGGCGGCCTGGAAATCTCCGTGCCGGCAGCTCCGAAAAGATCCTCGGCGGCAACCTGCACAGACTTCGTCTCGTTCCAGTTCTTGAGTTGTGCTTCCAGACTTCGAACCTCGGTGTTCACGTGCAAACTGTAACCGGGATTCAAACTCTCGAATTTTTTCCGCACGTTCTCAACTTCTGCAAGAGCGTTCCGAAATTCGTTCGTAGTCTTGTAACGTTCGATCTCCTCGGCTGACCAACTCCACTTCGAAGCGATGGAGCCCTCACTGCGCAGATAGCTCCTGAGGGCCAATAGCCGGCGACCTGTTTCGTTAATTCTCCCTAAGGCGCCGACTACCCTCGCATCCAACCTTTTACTTACGCCCGCTATGTACTCGTTGAGTGTCTCGTTCGCTTGCGGACTTACATAAGCGAACGCTGATCGTTCGTGGGTACCTTGCGAAGCAGCTGTGGTCGGGACACAGTTAACCCCGACGCAGAAAATCACTGCGGGAACAAATACAATCTTCATCAGATATGAAGAGTGCTCAGCGAGCTCGCTTGCCCGAGTGCTTATTGAGTGCCGCAATCAGCCCCGAGGCCGCTGCAGGTTCCTTCGCGCTACCGACGATGTCCTGGTTCGACATTTTCTTGCCGTACATGTCTTTGTTTGCATCGTCGTCAGGCCGCAGCGTTGCTCCTTGCAATGAAACGCCGGCGAACAATCCGCGCGTACGAGAGTACGTCAGGATTTCCGCATGAAGCTGAGCATCCGTTTCGGCAGAAGAAGTGCGACCAACTGGTCCAGCCGCAGCTGACGCATCACCGCCTATCGTGAATTTGCTGGATAGCAGTTTATTGATCGCGCCCTGATTCATGACCAGCATTATTACATCGGTTTCCGAACCGCCTATCTGCAAACCAACGCTGCCTCCCTCTACTTTTACTCCCGCTGGCGCTGACCAGCCAGTACCGCCTGCTTTTCTGCAAGCGATGAAGCCACGCCCGTACTTCGCTCCCACAATGAACGCGCCCTTCTTCACGTTTGGAATAATCACTGCGCAAGCCGACTTGTCGAGGAGATCCTGTGGAATACCTTTGTCCGGCGCCGCCATTATTTCGTTCAGCACATCAGTCGCTGCCGCTAGACGTTCCGTCGTTTCTTTATCGTCTGCGCCGTAGGTTAACGGACCCGCTGCCATGGCCAATGCGACCATTAGCGCCAACCCAATCTGTTTTATTACTTTCATGCTTCCCTCCCTGATTCGTTGTTTCATACTCCCTCCGTTTTTCCTCTTCGAAAGTTTGCATAAAGTGTAACGCCGATTGGTCAAACCAAGAATGCGGCAGACTGCTGCTACTCATTGACTTGTAACTGCATCGGGCATATCGTGCTCACGCTTTAAAACGCTCAACCGGGATTTGCACAGTTCAGTTCCTCGCTAACCCGTCAACTATCCCGAAAATTACTCCTTCGGCTTCTTGAAAAAGGAATAACCTCATGTCCGCTCAAAAATGCCGCACCGGCTGTCTGCACACTCTGCTCTGTATCTTCCTTGGCTTACTTCATCGGCTGCATCTGATTTCCACGACGTTCTATCGTAAACATTGCTCGTGTGGCTTAAAGTTGGTCGCGATCTCTTTTAATCACAATACGACGTCGCTCGCCGGCGATGCGATAAACATCAGAAAGAACTTCACGCAGACTGTCGCAGTGCCTGAGTGGACTGCTGGTGAAACACTTCCGAGCGATTCTCCAGCAGCTTATGCAATAAAGGAGACAACGGGTAAGACCATCACCATAAAAGCCGAGTTCAGTGTGTCTTCGAACAATGTTACAAGTGCGGAAGTGCGAGCGCTCGGCGGTGGTGTTCTTGGTCCACTCGATCCCCAACCCATCTCGCTCGCAGGTGGCGTGTCAGTTCCGCAGTTCGTATCGTTTGAATTGCGGCATCACTCAATCGCAACGGGCGGAATCAAAGTGGAAGACATCACCTGGCAATGGGAGTTCCGCTGTTGTGGTGGTTCAAAATGGGAACCGCTCGCAACAACCCGTCACCGGATCTATATCGTGCTTGAGGAGCCGAAACTCCCGTGGAAACAACAGCCGAATACCGATACGCAAAATCCCTGGACTGATGCCCTCGACTACGCGTGCGCTTGGGCTGCCGGGCAGCAGACACAAATTGCTGCGGCCACTGCAATCACAAAACAGATCAACGCGAGTCTCGGCCTTGTTTACGACAACGCGTTAGGCGCCTCGCATTACACAACCTTTGGCCTGGATAAATTCGAACTGACACAGTTCCTCACTTACTTAAACAGTGGGACAGGTCTGGGCAATATCGTGAACTGCACAGATTGCGCGACGATCACCACGACTTTTTCGAATCTCGTTGGCTGTGATCTCCATGCTTCAAAGATGGGGTCAACCTTTGGATTCGACCTGACTCCCTTCCGAGGGATTGGAGCCGCCGCTTTTGGTTGTCCTGGATTCGGTTGTGGATTCAGCTACCATGAGGTGGCGTGGCAGGGCGGTCACGGCAACGCTGATCCACTTTATGACGCCTGTTTGCGAGAAGATGGTGACAATAATCCCTGGGCAGCGCCTTATGTAGAATTCTTTCCAGTGAACATTCCCTTTTCTACAAACCCGGGAGCGCCTTTACCCCTGGCGGTGCCTTTCAACGCACAGAGTTACAAAGAAAGATTATGTACAAACGACGCGGGAGGTATTGGCAGCTGTCTTCCGATTGGGCCGTGGCCATCGAGTAGCAATGGAAGGAGGCCGGTGAAATGAGTGCGAACTTTTCTGACGAAGGTTACCGAGAAGCAGTAAAGCAGAATTACGAATTTTCCGAGTGGGCCGGCCATACAAAGGAAGGTACGCGAGACGTACGCATCAGCGGTTTTGTGCTTCCTACACGAGGCGAGAAGCTTGCAGTCGTTGAAGCTGAGGACTTGACGCCCGGTTCTCGGCAGAATCGAGTGACGCGCTACATCTGCCTCTCACCACAGGAGAACTCTGGTCGCATCATCACCACCATATTCGAGTGCAAATCAGTCGACGATGCACACGAGACACTAATCGATATTGTCATGACGTACATGGCTCGCAAACTACCGAGATGTGAAGCGAAGGGATTGGCTATCGGCGATATCTGTTTCGGCAGTCATGGTGAGGTGAATCTGTCGGTTATTTTTGCGCGATTCAATATTCTGGTTGAGATAAAAAGCGCCGCACCTGGACCAACACCTGTTGATGAATTCGCGAGAACGATCGACGCATTGATTCTCAGTCAATTCAGATCGCAGACCCCGGGTTAACGCGACTTTGTGAATTCTCCTGGCGATTAACGGTTCGCGTGTCAGTAAACGCGGTGGGCACACCGTCAGTACCACCAGGTGGTACGTTCTTGACGCAGTTTCTTATCTGCAGGATGACCGTGCCCTCAATGCGTCCACACCAACGTGAGCAGGCTGAACCATTCGTCGAAAATCGACGAACCATTTGCAGCGACCGACGGCTGATTTACAGGGCTGACCTTTCCAACGTGATCCCAGGTGGCCCGACCGCCGTAGAGAGTAAAGGCCATTCCATTTAGCACATGTCCTTCAAGTCCTACGGAGCTGGCCGGGACTTCCAATCTTACCCATTCCCCCACTGGCGGAAGTGCTCCCATGAAACGCTGGCCATCCGTCCCGTTAGTGCCCCACTGGATGATATTTGCTCCCCAGTAAGCTCGATGGTCCCAACTGCCATCGTTCCATTGCAGCATTATCTGGCTCGGAACATTTGCCGGATCCAGATACACGTATGCGATCAGAGTATCTCCGGTGTTGACTGCGAATGTTGCTGATGCTCCATAGAAATAGTGCTGGTGCTGGAAACTTGATATGGCGGACTGATGGGCGAGACTCCCTGAAAACGGCGACGGATTAGTGGCAACCCATGTCCAGCCATCGCCACCCTCACCAGCCAATGTCGCTCCCGTCGGTGTCGAATCTTCCACCCACACAACGTCCGCTCCAGGCGTTGGCGTAGGAGTCGGTGTTGGAGTCGGCGTTGGTGTTGGAGTCGGTGTCGGTGTTGGTGTTGAAGTCGGTGTTGGCGTCGGTATCGGTGTCGGCGTTGGCGTCGGTGTTGGGGTCGGCGTTGGGGTCGGCGTTGGTGTCGGCGTTGGCGTCGGCGTCGGTGTTGGTGTTGGTGTTGGTGTCGGCGTTGGTGTCGGGCTACCGTTGGTCAGCGCAAAGTTCTGCGTAGTAGTTCCACTCGAAGCAACATTCACGTTATTGGCAACCCCGTTCGAATATCCTGCGGCTGACACATTTACCTGATAGCCACCAGTCGACAAATTACGGAATCTGTAGAAGCCGTTCGAATCAGTTTTTAAAACGTGTATGCCGGCCGTAACAAGGGCGCCGCTAATCGCATTCGTCGTGGTTGCGTCAGTCACGGTTCCCTGGAGAGTACCGGTCGTATTCGGTGTGCACTGGGAAAATTTGAACGATCCAACGCGGGTTTTCCAATTGTCTTGCAATAGTGTCGTTGGCAGTGAATCGTAGTACTCATTCGTATACCAGAAAGTACAACCATCAGGATCGATGGTCATCGCACTATAATCGCCCCACCGGTTATTGAGCGTGTTATCAGAGAATCTGCAACACTGGAAACCCGTACCTTCAATCAGCGAAGTCTCACCCTGTCCCAAAGTATTCAGCGGATCGTTGGCGAGGCGTCCTGCATACCGAATGGCCGGGTACATGTTTGCGTCGGAAACACTGTACCCAATCGCCATGTCACCATTCTTATCGAGTGCTAGACTCGGCATAAAACGATTCTTTGAATCGGGAGACCAAGTTCCTTGCTGTACCGGTCCAGACGTAACAACAGTTCCACTGGTTACGTTCAGTTGGTACCACCTAACTTGAGCGATGTTCGGTGTGCCGCCGTTTCCGATCGTTTGGGTTATCCACAACGACTCAAGGCCATTCAGGTTTTGATACTGGTTCTGCATCATCACTCGATGCGTTAGGGAGTCAAGACCATTGCCATCTTTCTCCGGCACATTACTCGGGCCACCGCTGAATGATGAAATCGTAACGTTCGACGGGCCAGTCAGAGTCGAATTCCCAGGCACTACGTAATCTGGATGGAACTTCCAAACGCGAGCTCTCGCCGCACCCCAGATCGAAGTGAAATAATTTGGCGTGCCTGGAAGTGGTTGGCTTCCATTGTCGCGGAGATTGCTCGGCAACACGCTAAAAATCGTAGTGCCTTGAATGCTCTTAGGGAGATTAAAACTGACGGCGTGAGCTGTTGCACCGCTTTCCATCTCGCTCCGGTTGAAGGCCCAGATTTGTACGTTCTGAAACGAGCCGCTACCTGTCGTCGCGAAGATATTCGCGGACATATATATCCCGTCGGGCCAAACACCGAGTTTCGGGTAATCGGGAATCTTGCCTCCTGACGCGGTTTGCCAGGCATAAAAATACCAACCGCCGGAAACCGGATCGCTAGTTTGCGACACAGCCATACACTGATACATCGCGCCTGAAGTGTAATTAGTCCAAGCGAAGTCGCTGACGATCCAGCGGTCACTGAGTGCATCGTAGAGCACTACTGGATCGCCCTGATTTGAGTTATCGCAGGGTGTACCGGTTGGTTGTTGAGAAAAGAACGTGTCGAAAGTGAAAGCGGCTAAAAGGGAGCCTGTAGGTTTATCAAAGATACCAATCGAGCTGTTTACGGTCTGAATATAGTGACTAGGTCCCACGTCGCCGTTCGTATCAGGCGGCCAACCGCTGCCCCAATTCGCGAAGTCGAGTCCAGGAAAAGAAGCGCCAGGTGTTGGAGCGGCAGCGGCCGGAGCAACTTCCTGCAGCGCTGCATCTGGTCCCAAGTTCGACGGCAATTCTGGACCAGGCTCTTTTGGCTCTGGTCGTGGTTTTTTTATTGTCGGCTTACGTAACGGAAGGGTACGAACATCGCCATGAAAGACCTTGGGCTTTACAGAAGGCACATTAACGCGCGTTGCTCCTGAAGCGCCCGCCTCGTCCTGACTCAATGCTGACAGCAAACCTGGCGTTTTGCGTTGACCGAGTTTGTCAGCGTCTGTGGCTGACCCGCCGACGCGCTTTGCAAGGCTGACAGATGAAAGCACTACAAAGCAGCCAAGGGCGGCCATCATAAAGAGAAGAGCAAAACGCCGTCGCAGGGGCACAAGGCGTAACGCTTTTCGACACTTGTTGAGGACGAAGAAAAGGCGATTGGGAGGTTTCATGGGCGAACTTCCTCAGCTGGATATTGGCTGCAGCGACATATAGTCGAAGGCTGATTGTAAACGAACCGTGCTAACGTGAACAGCAAATAGAACTCACCTGAGGGACCTCGCCTAAGATGAAACAGAAGAAATTCGCCCCCAATTGGCGATTGGATCAGGATGTGCTAATTGGCGTCGCGCAAGTGAAGGATCTTCACAATTGCAGGACTGGGATTGAGATCGAATCAATTCGATTCCCGGAGGCCGCCTTTAACCTACTCCCAGCGACAAAAACAAAAGCGACGGATCTCTGAGAGAGAACCATCGCCTCCGTTTCTCACAATCGTTAGATCATGAAAGTGCGGTCAACGTCCTCACCCCGCCAACCGCAGAAGTAAGCACATTCAGCGCTCACTTAGTTGATTGCCATTATCCTCTTTACAACGCGTGTGTCAAACGGACAGCAGCTCTAAGCTCTCTCGTAGCACGACATCAGCCAAGCCGTGGGGCACAACGTTGACTCTCAATCATCTTTCGAAAACCATCAAGATATGCTAGAAGTGAAGCCCAAGCCGGTAAATACCAAGCCACTAAGCACGAATGTATTGCCTCGGGATCGACGTCGGCACTGGAGGATCTCGCGCAGTTCTAATCGACAGCGCGGGTCAGATTGTTGCGTCTGAAACAATCGAGCACGTTGCATTCGCTTCACCCGAAACAGGATGGGCCGAACAAGATCCCGATGACTGGTGGCGCGCATCGGCTGCCGCAATTCGCGCAGTCCTGTCAAAGGACAATATTAATCGCGAATCGATTACAGCTGTTGGGTTATCAGGTCAGATGCATGGCGCGGTGTTGCTGGATGAAAAGGATCAGGTCATCCGACCTTCCATTATCTGGTGCGACCAACGCAGTGATATCCAGTGCCGACAGCTCACAGAACAAATCGGCGCTTCGCGTTTAATCGAGTTGACGTGCAATCCTGCTCTTACAGGATTCACGTTGCCGAAGGTGCTTTGGGTCAAAGACCATGAGCCCGAATACTGGCGCCGCATTCGTTCGTTATTGCTTCCGAAGGATTACGTTCGATTCCGTTTGACGGGCGAAAAAGCCACTGATGTTGCGGACGCGTCCGGCACTTTACTGCTCGATGTGTCAGCTCGACGATGGTCCAAAACGATGTTGGAAGCGGCGGAACTCGACGACAACGTCCTACCAGCACTATTTGAATCCCAACAGATCACAGGAACGGTTTCGGAATCTGCATCCGAGCAAACTGGACTACGCGCCGGTACTCCAGTCGTCGCAGGAGCTGGCGATCAAGCTGCGGGCGCCGTCGGCATGGGAATAGTCAAACCGGGTTCAGTGAGCGCCACTATCGGCACATCAGGTGTTGTCTTCGCGGCGACAAATAATCCCGCACTCGATCCACGAGGAAGAGTCCATACGTTTTGTCACGCGATCCCGAATCGCTGGCACGTGATGGGAGTCACACAAGGCGCTGGTCTTTCATTGCGTTGGTTTCGCGATCAGTTTGGTGGCGACTCGTACGAAGAGCTGACAGCAGACGCTGCAAAGGTACCGGCTGGAGCCAACAACCTGCTGTGGGCTCCTTATTTAATGGGCGAACGAACACCGCATTTGGATCCGAACGCCCGCGCTGCGCTCGTCGGTTTAACGGCAAGTCACACTCGCGGACACATCGTGCGCGCGGTTCTTGAAGGTGTCGCTTTCAGCTTGCGCGACTCATTCGAAATCTTCAAAGAAATGAATGTGCCGGTAGAATCCATTCATCTTGGCGGAGGTGGAGCACGATCAAAACTCTGGCGGCAAATTCAGGCTGACATCTATAGACATGCTGTTGACATTGTTCAGGCTGAAGAAGGCGCTGCCTACGGCGCTGCATTACTCGCCGGCGTAGGTGGTGGCCTCTGGAAATCCGTTGATGATGCCTGCGCTGACGTCGTGCGAGTCATTGATCGAATCGAACCAAACCCGGCGGCAGTAAAAGTGCTTGATCCACTTTACGGCTCCTATCGCGAGCTTTATCCTGCTCTGCGCAAAGTGTTCAATACCTGATCTCTCAACTTATCAACCTGAGGACCTTATGCGACTTTCAAAACTTGCGCTCGCTGTATCCATAGCTTTTGGTCTATTCACGCTTAGCTTCCTGACTAGTTGTCAGCCCAAGACAAATACCGCGAACTCGAACACGAGCGGCAAGAAATACAGGCTCGCCTTCGTCACAAACAACGCATCCGATTTTTGGACGATCGCCCGCAAAGGGACTGAGAAAGCGGCGGCAGAGATCCCCGGAATCCAAGTTGAGTTCCGCATCAATCCAGATAACACCGCTGCTGAACAGCAACACATCGTCGAAGATCTACTCGCCAAAGGAGTCGATGGTATCGCTATCAGCCCAATCGATCCGCAAAACCAGACACCGATGTTGAACCGAGCAGCGAGCCAGGCACTGGTCGTCACCCAGGACAGCGATGCGCCCAACAGTAATCGCTCCGTTTACATTGGAACCGACAACGTCGCCGCGGGAAGACAAGCGGGCGAGATGATCAAAGAAGCGCTGCCGCAGGGTGGAAAGATTATGGTGTTCGTTGGCAGTCTCGATGCTGCGAACGCACAGCAACGCTACCAGGGAATAAAAGAAGTCTTACAAGGATCGAATATTCAAATCATCGATGTCCGGACAGATGGTGCCGATCGTGCGCGTGCAAAGTCGAACGTCGCCGACACGCTTGTGAGTCAATCTGATGTCGCATGCCTTGTTGGCTTGTGGTCCTACAACGGACCCGCGATCTTGGGCGCCGTTAAGGATGCTGGAAAGATTGGGAAGGTAAAGATCGTGGCGTTTGATGAAGAAGACGAGACGTTGAGCGGAATCAAAGACGGTGCGATCTACGGAACCGTAGTGCAGCAGCCGTTTGAGTTTGGTTATCAGTCAATGGCAATCATGGCGAAAATCCTTGGCGGCGACAAGTCTGTTATTCCAGCGGGCAAGCAAATCATCGTACCCACAATCGCGATAAAGAAAGAGCAAGTCGAGGAATTCACGAAAAAGATCAATGGGCTGCGCGGCCGCGGCTAATGCGATGAGGAGCCGGAGCAAACGGCAGGAGCAGGGACCGATCATCTTTTCTGCTCGTGCCTGCTGGTCCTGCCACTGATTACCGTGTCTACAAATCCACCAATCCTCGAAATGGCCGGAATCAGTAAACGGTTCCCGGGTGTTGTTGCGTTGGATCAGGTGAGCTTGACCGTAAATCGAGCGGAAGTAGTTGGACTCATCGGCGAAAACGGCGCGGGCAAATCAACGCTGATGAAGATCCTGGGCGGCGCAATTACCCGCGACTCCGGTCAGATTCGCATCGATGGAGCGCACGTTGAAATTCGATCGCCGCGCGAAGCCAGCGCATTTGGCATTGAATTCATTCACCAGGAGTTGAGCGTTCTCGATAATCTCGACGTCGCAGCCAACATTTACCTTCGTCGTGAACCAACGACCGGCGGCTTTCTCAAACTGATTGACCGCAAACGCATCCATCGAGAGTCTGATGAGTTGCTTCGCAAACTTGGTCTCAATATCTCCAGTCGTACACCACTCAGCCGTCTTCCGCTGGCCCATCAACAACTGGTGGAAATCGCCAGATCGCTTTCCGCCGGCGCGCGCATCATCATAATGGATGAGCCGACGTCGAGTTTGACGCTAACTGAAACTCGTCGTCTGCTGGACATCGTCAGAGATTTGAAGGCTGACGGCGTCAGCATCATTTACATTTCCCATCGGCTGCACGAGGTTGAAGAGATAGCGGATCGTGCTGTCGTGCTGCGCGACGGCAAGAACGCCGGTACGATTGAGCGAAGCGAGTTAAATCGTGACGTGATGATCCGCAAAATGGTCGGTCGTGATCTGAAAGAAATGTTTAAGACGGAAACTGCTTCAGCTCGACCAAGTGGCGAGTCGGGATTCGTCGTTAACGGTCTTCGCACGCAACGTTATCCGCGGCATTCAGTTTCATTCACCGTCGCGCGCGGCGAGGTGCTGGGTTTTGCCGGACTTGTCGGCGCCGGAAGATCCGAGGTGGCGCGGACGCTCTTCGGTGTAGATGAACCAATTGCGGCATCTGTCTCGTTGAGCGGACAGACGCTTCAGATAAAGACACCAAAAGACGCGATCAGTCACGGGATCTACTTAGTGCCCGAGGATCGACGCGCGAATGGATTGGTCGTGGATTTTAGCGTCCGCGAGAACATTTCGCTGCCGAAGCTCGATAGCTACTCCACCGCAAAAATTATTAGTACAACTAAGGAAACAGCAGCTGCTGTTCAAGCCGTGAAGTCGATCAACATCAAGACGCCTTCACCCGAGATGCGCGCGGCAAATCTCAGCGGCGGCAATCAACAGAAAGTGGTGTTAGCACGTTGGCTAGCGTGCAATCCGAAAGTTCTAATTTTCGATGAGCCGACGCGAGGCATCGACGTGGGCGCAAAGGCTGAGATCTACGCATTAATCCGACGACTTGCGAACGACGGGGTATCAGTGATCGTCATCAGCAGTGAGATGGAAGAAGTGCTCGGCATCAGCGATCGAATCGCGGTGATGCATGAAGGATGCATCACGGGAATTCTCGAACGTTCACAATTTACCGAAGAAGCGGTTATGTACCTGGCTACGGGTTCCGAAGGATAATCGGCGCATGAAAAAAGAGCTCGGCATCTTTGTCCTGCTAATCGTTCTCTGCGTTATCGTCTCAATTAAAGAGCCAAATTTTCTGCTGGCTATCAACTTGCAGAACCTCGGGCGGCAAATCGGTGCCTTTGGCATCTTCAGTATCGGTCTTGGGATCGTGATCATCACAGGCGGAATTGAACTGTCTGTCGGATCGATGATGGCTCTACTCGGCGTGTTGCTTTCTATGATGCTAACCGAATGGCACCTCGGTGTTGTGCCGGCCATTCTGCTCTGCATTCTCGTGGCAATGATGTTATCGCTAACGCACGGGCTCCTGATCACGCGACTCAACATGCAACCGTTTATTGTCACATTGTGTGGACTACTGTTCTATAGAGGACTCGCGCGTTTCGTCAGCAATGATGAGACGAAGGGATTTGGCACCGTGGCCGGTTTGGATTTTCTTCGTTTTATTGCTAATGGAAACCTGTTTAAGATTCCGATGCCTTTCGTGCTTCTGATCCTGATTAGCGCTATCGCGTGGGTTGCCCTGCATCGATCCGTATATGGCCGTTATCTTTTCGCCGCCGGACGCAACGCCGAGGCAGCGCGCTACGCCGGCATTAACACGCGCGGCATCATCACCACCGCGTATGTCGTAGCAGGCGCATTGACCGCCATCTCGGCAATCATCATCGCGTTCTACACTAACTCGATATCTCCAGCTAACCATGGTAACGCGTACGAGCTCTATGGAATCGCTGCTGCCGTTTTGGGCGGATGCTCGTTGCGAGGCGGTGAAGGATCCATCGTCGGTATTGTGATCGGCACTGCGTTAATTCAAGTGCTGAGGAACCTTGTGAACCTGCTCGGGATTCCAAGCTCGCTCGACCTCGCGGTAATGGGAGCGGTGATCTTGATCGGAGTGATGGCCGACCAAATTCTGACCGAGCGTCGCAATCGCAGACAGATCGCACTGATGAGAGAATCGACTGCAAGCAGCACACCCGCAACCGAGTGAAGGTTGTAGAGGTGGCCCTGCGGTTGCCCACGCCTCTTCCGCACTTGGGCTCATTATGATTTGCTTCTTCTCTGTGCAACCTCAGTGTTCTCTGTGTCTCGGTGGTGGGGTTTTTGCGCGAGATCCTCCACCACGGAGACACAGAGAACACAGAGGATGCACAAAGATGCTTCTATCAACCGCGAGCAGGATATCGACCGTAACTGGTCCAGTACGGTAGAGCCTTCTCAGACAAGTTGAGTATTGCGTGACAACACGGGCGCGACAGAGCGGCGCCTCGACAGAATGACTCAGGAAAGTAACGCAGTCTGGGAAGAACGCTGGCATCCGCTTCGTGAAGAATGGGTGATCGTCGCCGCCCACCGTCAGGATCGACCGTGGAGTGGTGAAACAGTTCCACACGAGCAACCGGACCTGCCTGCGTACGTCGCCGACTGTTACTTGTGTCCCGGCAATGCACGCGTTGGTGGCGCGACGAATCCTCCATACGATGGTGTGTTTGTTTTTGAGAACGACCACCCATGTGTAGGTTTGGACGCGCCAGTGGATTTGTCAGCGCCTGCCGGCATCAATCGGAATAGACCAGCGCAGGGTATCGCACGTGTTGTCTGTTACACCCCTCGACACGATCTCTCGTTGGCCCAACTTCATCAAAATGAGATTGAGAATCTGCTGAACGCATGGCAACGGCAGTACTCAGAGCTTGCGACGCAGCCCGGCGTAAAGCATGTACTCGTGTTTGAAAACAAGGGTGAAGTCGTGGGCGTTTCAAATCCGCATCCGCACTGTCAGGTCTACGCGACTAATTTTATTTTCAAGACGATTGAGACCGAAGCCGCCGCCAGTACCCGGCATCTACTGCAGACCGGTCGAACACTCTTTCAGGACATAATCGCGGCCGAACAAACCGATTCGACTCGGATCATCGCCGAGAACGATTCGACGATCGCTTTTCTCCCATACTTTGCGCGGTATGCTTATGAAGTTTATGTTGCGCCAAAGCAAACGCACGCAAGTCTAGCGAAGCTGAGCGACGACGAAGTGCAAGGTTTTGCTTCAGTGCTGAAAGAAACGTTGGTGCGTTTTGACAACCTGTGGCAAATGCCTTTTCCGTACGTCATGGCGCTTCATCAGGCACCGACTGACGATGATGGGACGCACGGATTTCATTTTCATATTGAGATTCATCCACCACTAAGAAAGCCAGACTTACTCAAGTATCTCGCAGGGCCGGAAATCGGTGGCGGCAACTTCTTGAGCGATACGTCACCCGATCAGAAGGCGGCAGAGCTGCGAGCCGTATCGGCTACACATTACTCGGTCGGATGATCTGTAGGGGATGCCCGAATCTTCCAAAAACATTCACGAGCTCGTTGAACCGCTGAGGCGCTTGCATCGGCAGGTTCGTGAAGCCGTGGTTGCGGCATGTGAGCATGCTCGACTCGAGGAACTATCAACAGTCGCTCGTGAAGAAGAGGGAGACACGATCTACGCGATTGATCGCATCAGCGAAGAGTTGTTAGTGGAGTTATTTGAACGTGAGATTGCGGTGAAGGCCCCACTCGTTTTGATCGCTGAGGGCTTATCGTCAGGAAAGATTACGCTGCCGCGCGGCGCGAGCGACGATGATGCAACCTGGCGCATCATCGTCGATCCGATAGATGGCACTCGCGGATTGATGTATCAGAAACGTAGTGCCTGGATACTTACGGGTGTCGCCCCTAACAAGGGACCGGCGACTTCGTTGAGCGACATCGAGTTTGCTATTCAAACGGAAATTCCGCTTCTTAAACAACACTTGTCTGACTCGGCTTGGGTCACAAAGGGCGAGGGTGTCGCCGCCGAACGATTCAACCGTTTGACTGGCGAGTCAGAGTCAATATCGCTTAAGCCTTCAACGGCAAACACAATCGCACACGGCTACGCACAGGTTTCGCGGTTTTTCCCCGGCGCCCGTGACGAACTGGCAGCGATTGACGAAGAACTTGTGCTCGGAGCACTTGGCCCGGTGCAACCTGGCAAAGCGCATTGCTTTGAAGATCAGTACGCCTCATCGGCTGGACAGTTATATGAACTGATGAGTGGTCATGATCGGTTTACGGCAGATCTGCGGCCTCTGATGAATAAGTTGCTTGCGACGCGTGGAATAACTCTGGGCATCTGCTGCCATCCATATGATGTGTGTACGGAATTGATTGCCAGAGAAGCTGGCGTGATAGTGACCAACGCCCGCGGCCAACAGTTAGATGCGATGTTGTCTGTCGAACCTGACGTTTCATGGATCGGTTACGCTAACGAGGCAATACGCAAACAGATGGAACCGCTGTTGATGACGGCACTGCAACGTCGTGGATTGTTGTACCCAGATAATTAACGATCAGGGGTATGTTCTGCGTACAGAAGAAGCGACACGCAAGCCGCATTGAAACAGCTCAAACACCGATATATGCAAGTTGGGAAGGGTGGCTGCCCCCGCTCAACGTGCCTTACTCTCAACGTTGAATGAACAGGACATTGAGCGGGGACAAGCCACCTTTCCCAACCTGCAATTATTTCAGCTTGATTTATGTCGATAAAATTGAGCGCTGACGTTCTGTGCGTCGAACAATTGTCACCCCATGACCAGATTTAGAGCGGTCAAAGAGTTAGCGAATGCCCACGAAGAAACGTTGGCATTTATCCAGGACGTTTCTTCGTCTGATCTTTTCGATGACGCTGAACCGGTCGTGATTGCGCGAGCACCTGGTCGACTCGACGTGATGGGCGGTATTGCGGACTACTCCGGTTCACTTGTGCTTCAACTGCCGATCGCGAACGCGACGTACGTCGCGCTGCAAAAGTCTGATTCACGGTCGCTTCGCATTGTGAGTCAGCCGGATCGTACTTTCGAGTTTGAGCTGGCAAATTTCGACGGGCCCATTGCATACGAAACTGGACGTGAACTCTTCGCCAACTCCGATAATCATTGGGCAGCTTACGTCGCCGGTGTTTTTCTGGTCCTAATGCGCGAGAGAAGCGTGTCCTTCGATCAAGGCGCGTCCATTCTGATTAGTTCGAACGTTCCCGAAGGCAAAGGGGTATCTTCTTCAGCGGCCCTCGAAGTTGCGGTCATGCAAGCCGCAACTTGCGCTTTCGGCGTCGAAATGAATTGTCGAGAATTGGCTACGCTCTGTCAGAAGGTTGAGAATCTGGTTGCCGGTGCTCCGTGTGGAATCATGGACCAGATGACATCGTCCTGCGGAGAAGAAAACCGCCTGCTCGAGTTGCTGTGCCAACCGGATCAACTGCGAGGCACCTTGCGCATTCCGGATGAACTCGGTTTGTGGGGCATCGACTCCGGCGTGCGTCATGCAGTCAGTGGTTCAGACTACACGACAGTCCGTACAGCAGCATTCATGGGTTATCGAATGATCGCTGATGTTGCGGGTCTAAGTACGACTAGCGATCAGCGAACAGTGTCAAGAGACGATTCGAAGTGGAAAGGCTATCTGGCGAATATCTCACCGGCTGAATTCGAAGCTACTTACCTGCAAGCGTTGCCATCAACCATCAAAGGCGCCGAGTTTCTTTCGCATTACCACGGGATCACTGATACCGTAACCCGCGTCCACCCGTCCGTCGACTATCCGGTGCGGCAGTCTGCCAGTCATGCGATTTACGAGAACAGTCGTGTTCAAGCGTTCGCCGCTGCGCTGAAAGAGTGGCAGGGTCTTGAGCAAGCATCTCCACTTGGTGAACTGATGTTTCAGTCGCACCAGAGTTATTCAGACTGTGGACTCGGATCGGAAGCAACCGATCTAATTGTCGGACTTGTGCGTGATTCACTTGCTGACGGCTTGTATGGCGCACGAATCACTGGTGGAGGAAGTGGTGGCACTGTAGCGGTGCTTGGTCGGAGTTCAGCGCGGCCGGCAATTGAAAGCATCGCGAATAGATTTGAAGATCAAACTGGTTACAAGCCAGCGATCTTCTCTGGCTCTTCACCAGGCGCATCAACGTTTGGTCATGTATTAGTGAATCGAAGTGAAATCAGTCTCATGCAGAAGGAACCTAGAACAATCATCGAGGATAACACTCTATGAAACTTACACGTGCCTGTTCGATTCTCTTCAGTTGTGTTTGCCTGCTACTTTGCCTCACCGCAGCGTACGCTCAAAAGATCACACGAGCGGATTTCGGCAAGACGCCTGATGGCCAGAGTGTCGAATTGTTTACGCTAACCAATGCAATGGGAACGGAAGCGAAGATCACCAATTACGGCGGCATTGTCGTTTCACTGAGCGTACCCGACCGCACCAGAAAATTCGCAGATGTGGTGCTGGGATTTAATGACCTGGAGAGCTACCTAAAAGGTCATCCGTACTTCGGCAGCATCATTGGTCGTTACGGTAATCGTATTGCGAAAGGTCATTTTTCACTCGACGGTGTCGAATACAAACTCGCTGTCAACAACGGACCGAACCATCTTCACGGTGGAATCAAAGGTTTCGACAAAGTTGTCTGGACGCCGGCTCCCACAACGACACGGAATGCGGCTTCGCTGTCGTTAACTTATCTGAGTACGGATGGCGAAGAAGGCTATCCGGGAAATCTGAATGTGAAAGTTGTTTACACGCTCACCAATAATAATGAACTACGCATCGACTATTCAGCCACGACCGACAAAGACACGGTCATTAATCTCACGCATCACTCGTATTTCAATCTCGCCGGTGAAGGAAATGGCGACATTCTCAATCACCAACTGACATTGAAATCAAATCGATTTTTGCCAACTGATGCGACCTCTATTCCGACGGGAGAACTCCGCAGCGTAGGCGGAAGCCCATTTGATTTTGTGACCGCACACGGGATCGGCGAACGTATTAATCAAAATGACCAGCAGCTGCAGTTTGGCAACGGCTATGATCACAATTGGGTCGTTAACGGTAAACCAGGCCGGCTGAGGGTCGCGGCGGAAGTGTATGAGCCGACGAGTGGTCGATTGATGCAGGTTTGGACCACAGAGCCTGGGATTCAGTTCTACACAGGCAATTTTCTAGATGGGACGTTGACTGGCAAGAGCGGCAAACCTTATCAACGTCGTTCCGGTTTTTGTCTGGAGACTCAACACTATCCCGACTCACCGAATGAACCTAAGTTTCCCACAACGACGCTGCGCAAAGGCGCTACGTACACATCAACAACGATCTATCACTTCCTAATTCGCAGGTAATGGCAGCGCAAAAGTAAATCTAGCCCGAGTCAAGTGTGTTTGTTCGTGTTTGATTCGGTGATTTCGTGGATCGTTCTCGCTTCCTCACCCAATCAAAAACGATCCACGAAGTCAACGACCAGGAGTATGGAGAATTGCCATGACCGGTTGGACCAAGCGGCAGAATTTACCAGAGCGTTTGACCGCGGATACTAGAAAATCGACGAAGCGATAAGCTTTCTTTTTCATTCGCGATTCACAATATACACAGTTGTATACTTTGGCTATCTCACCGGCGGAGGAAATTTCCATGGCAAACGCAACCCTGCGACCCTATTCGCAATTCAATTTTCTGGTAGATTTCGGAACGGCAGACGGTCCACACGGGGGCTTTCAGGAGTTCAGCCACATCGACAAGTTTACCGGCCTAAACAAAGCAATCGACGTGATAATGAAGCGCGGCGTGATTTCGTCGTCAACTTTGCAGGATTGGCTCGACGATATACGCAAGAAGCACAAACGAGCGAAACGTAAGGTGAGGGTAACTCTCAAAGACGAAAGAAATAACGTGGTCCAAACATGGACATTGGTGGGCTCAAGAATCGTCAAATACACCGGCCCGCCCTTAAATGCAAAGGGTAACGATGTCGCGATTGAGGAGTTGGTGCTTTCCTACGAAAGAATTGAGATGAATTCGGATGATGATAACGATGAAAGATGAAACCTTGATCTGATGTTTCCTTCATCCTTGCTCTTGTCGCTTTCAACGATTTGTGGGGTCAACCGCAGTCGAGATGTCGCGATACATAAACAGCTCGAGTGGCCGACCAGGTAGCGCAAGGGAGCCGCAGTCCTGATACCCTACCCGATGCCAGAAGTCTTTTGCTGTCTCATCGGCCTGAGTTGACACGATTGTGAGCTTAAACGACCTCGCGGCCATCTGTTCTTCCCACTCACGCACCGCGCGTCTGCCAATCCCGCACCCACGATGATCGTCTCGGATTACGATGACTTCCATGAAGGGCAGAAGCTCCCAAAGAACATAGAACTTGATAAAGCCCACCGGAACTTCGAGAGACTCGATGATCAATAATCGACCGTCTTGGATCTGCGCACGGAGTCGCTCATCACGAGGTCCGCTCGAGAACTCTCGCAGAAAGGTGAAATCTGAATCTTGTGCGGCTCGAAGCACGCGTTGCTCCGGTCTCACTGACCAATAATCGCTTCCATTGCACGATCCCGACCGTTCAGATAATCGGAGGATGAGGGATGAAGGATGAATAAAAGATCCGACGAAGTTTCAACCGTCCCTCTTCACCAGCACCGTAATTTGAGATCAGCCAGGAGTCACGCGTGGCGTCCCACGTAAGAGTATAGGTCCAACTGTACCGGCCATTCTCCATGCTGATGCTGCGACCACCTTTGAACGTTACCTCGAATGAGACTGCATATACGCGTTCCGTTGGCGAGGCGACATCCGCCGGTGCGATTGTCAGTACGCGTAGTGAATTTACGGGTTCGTAAGCCAGGTTAGAGTATTTTTGAGTCATCAATGATTTTTGAGTCGCGGTGTCGTTATTGGACCAGGCAGTGAAGTACGCGCGCAGAACCGCTTCAGGATCGCGACGATCAACCGCAGGAGAATTATGTGTCGATTGACACGCCGCATACGTCAGCAGCGACCCGCACACCAAGAGAAGAGGAATGAACCGCATTTAAGTCGGCTTAGTGGTCCGTTTGGGGACCGGTTTCTTTTTTATCGGAGCTTTGATCTCCGATGGATCGACGGTCGGATTTACCTGCGGCGGCCTACCGCCTTGTGGAACGATCCAAAGCTCGGTGGTCGTTTCTTCGCGATAGCCTCCATTGACAGTAACGATGCGGCTTCCGTCGATGCCCCGGGTTTCAACCAGATACTTCTTAGCCGCATTCATCAAAGACGTCGCGGTGCCCGGAGTACTCTTTCGTCCCGCGTAAGCGATGACATACCCGGTGGCCGT
The DNA here is from genome assembly GCA_046765655.1 of Acidobacteriota bacterium. Taxonomy (GTDB): domain Bacteria; phylum Acidobacteriota; class Blastocatellia; order Pyrinomonadales; family Pyrinomonadaceae; genus PSRF01. The sequence continues at coordinate 60,804 of JBKPMX010000013.1, read as the reverse complement.
TGGGTCGTTCTGCAGTTCGATGGCGTAATTATCGAGACGCGCATTACGGTCGTTCAGTCTCAGCGTGCCGTATTCGTCGATCTCCCGCGCTGGCTGAGGTTTGGGTTTTATAGCAGTGGTACCGCTCTGACTCGTCTTACATTCCCGGTCATAACCACCGATATTGACTGTCGCAGTGGAGCTCTGTCCACCGACATTGGTCGTGTCAACTGTGATCGTCGAAGTGCCCTGTCCGCTTGAAATCGTACCGGCTGAAACGGTCCAGTTGAAAGTTGGGGTTGTGTCGCGATCGCCACCGGTGACAGACACGCTAAAGGTTATCGACTGTCCTGCATCGACTTCCGAGGGACTGGAGATCTCCACCTTCGGACACTGGACAACGACAGCCGGATTGGATATGACCGCTTTGCTCGGTCCGACTGCAACATGCGTCGTGGACTGTGGTACGGGTTTTCGAACCCAAGCGTAATAGGCGGTGCGAAACTCGGGTGTAAAAAACTGTGTGAGCACGCCGTCCAGAAAGGCCGGATCTTTTTCGTATTTATCCTCGAGCGCTCTGTATCGGGGATCGCGCGCCGCAGCCGGGATTTCATCGATACTCAATCTCGTGATCGCATTCGAATACCTTGACTGAACTCTCTCAGCCGCGGGAGGAATATCGTACCGACCGCCATTTGGCGCCGTTACAAGATCGTTAATGATCATCGAGTTTATTAGATAAAGAGCAGCCATAAAGCGAGCATGACTGTCGACCTCATCCGTCCCTTTAGTTGCAGCTCTGATTTGTTCGACTGTCGGAAACTGACCAAGACTTGATGGATTGGTCAACAGAGGACTTTGTGACCTCACGGATCCACTCAGGATCAGAACAGCGAAAAAACCGATCATCATTCTCGATCGAGTGTTCATATCTCCTCCGGCGAAATAGCGCATAAACGATCTAGTCCCGCCAAAAATCGACGACGCATGGTTCATGAGTGATGTCCTTATTTTAGAATCCCCACCAAACACAACATTACGGTGAACTTGAGCTGCTTAAACGAGTTTTCGGTGATCAAGGACGAACAAGAAATGAATATAGTTCGGTTCGTCTTTCAATCTTCATCCAGTGTTCATCCTAGCCAAGCACGTTAATTTTTCTTACTTAACGCTTTGAGTCTTCAGGCGGCGAAGGTCTAAGATTGAGGAGTCTATTGAACACTTACAACGGCAACCGCAGTCGTGCTTCACATCCGCGAACTCTCGATCGATTCTCGAGAGTCAACGTACCACCGTGTGCTTCGGCGATTTGACGCGACAACACCAAACCGATTCCAGAGCCGCCCGCCTTTGTCGTGAAGAACGGAACGAACAGGTTCGTAGTATTGGCGAGACCTGGCCCTTCGTCGTCTATCCAAACTTCAACATGCCCATTCCGTTGTCGCCAACCCATCTCTACGCCGCCGTGCGTTTCGAGCGATGCGTCGACTGCATTGCGAACAAGATTGATCAGCAATTGTTCAAGTTGCGCATCGTCTCCCTGAACTGATACTTCGGGTCCGGCAACAACATTGACCGGCAATCTCGTTTCCAGAGTGGCCACGCGCGATACAAGTGCGCCGATGTTCAGCGGCTCGAAACGGGGTTGCGGCAAACGCGCGAGTTTCGAATACGATTCGACAAATCGCGCGAGTGAATCGGCCCTGGAGGAGATCACTTCTAAACCGCGCTGCATGTCGTCGCGCCAATCCGCAGGTGGCGGAGTTCGGCCTAACAAATCGCCGAGACTTCCTGCGACCGATTTTATGGGAGCAAGTGAATTGTTTAGCTCATGTCCCAGCACACGAAGCAGGCGCTGCCATGCGGTTCGCTCTTCTTCGCGTAGGGTCTGACTCAAATCCGTCAGCACAAGCAGGTGATGCTGCACGCCACCTTCTCGAAATGTGCTGCGCCGGATATCCCACTTCCCCACTCCACCCGGAAAAACCAACTGCATCGTGTACGGGCCCGGTCCTTCGGGCCGGCTGAAACAAGCGAGGAGTCCCAACTCAGCACTCGTACGTCCAAGCAGTCGCGCTGCGGGCTGGGCCAATAGCCTTTCACCCGCGCGATTAACCAAACGGAGTCGCTGTTCTCCATCAAAAGCAAAGACTGCAACGTCGATCTCCGACATCACGGTTCGGAGCAGCGCTGTCGCTTCCATGGCGCCGATACGTTGCTCGCGTAATGTTTGACCAAGGTCGTTGACCTCGAGCATGACTTCGCCCAATGCGTCGCCTGAAATCGCGCGCCGGCCGCGGATCGAATAGTCGCCTTCTCTGATCGCCGCCAGTATGTTCGAGAGTGTTTGTAAGGGTCGGACGACGCGTTGTTTGAGATTGAAGGAAACGCCAAGCCAAAGCAGTGCGAGCAGTAGATCGACGGTCCACTGAATCTGCGCGGAATAACCGTTGAGCCACAAGAGCAGCGCCGACAGTGCAACCGGCGGAAACCCCGCAGCCAGAGCCAGCAGCGTAACTCGACGCTCGAACTTTATACGTTCCGGGCGACGAAACGACGGATCGAGAGAATGGAAAGTTGTCGTAGCTTTTTTCTGCGGGGTACTCACGAAGCCATTCTATCTAACTTGACAGGATTACAGGATTGCACGATTACATGATGACGAACTAGAACTCTCGCAATTTTCGAGTCATCTTGTAATCCTGGTATCCTGTCAGAGTGTGGTTAGGACAGGCCATACTTCTGGAGTCTTCGGTACAGTGCACTACGACTGAGACCGAGCGCCTCCGCAGCGCGATTCGCATTGCCACTAAATCGCGCCAGCGCTTTGCTGATCAGCAGTCGTTCGACTTCCTCCAAACTCATTTCATCAATCTTCGCCGACACACCTGGCTCGCGTCCCGATTGCAGGGCCAGATCGAAAGCCGTCACTACAGCACTCGTCGACATTAGCACTGCGCGTTCAATCACGTGATCAAGCTCGCGCACATTGCCGGGCCAGGAATATCGCATCATCGCGTCCAACGCTTCGGTGGTGAAGCCTTGTAAGGAGTGATGGTAACGACCGGAATGTTGCTGTAGAAAATGTTCGGCAAGTGACCGGATGTCTTCCGGTCGTTCGCGCAAAGGCGGCAAATGAATTTCTACGGTGTTCAGACGGAACAACAAGTCTTGCCTGAACTCCCCCGCCTCCGCTTTCTGCGAAAGATCAGCATTGGTTGCAGACAACACGCGCGTATTCACGCGATGCGTCTTTGAAGATCCGACGCGCTCAAACTCACCGGTCTCCAATACACGCAGGAGCTTTGCCTGAAGATTCGGAGGTACGTTCGCAATCTCATCAAGAAACAATGTTCCGCGATCAGCCAATTCGAAGCGACCAACACGATCGGCGCGCGCGTCGGTGAATGCGCCGCGCACGTGGCCAAACAACTCGCTCTCAAAAACTCCTTCAGCAAGCGCGCCTGCATTCACCGAGACCATCGGTTTACTAGCTCTTTGCGACAGGCTGTGGAGCGTGCGCGCAATCACTTCCTTGCCAGTGCCATGCTCACCGGTGATCAGAACGTTTGCATCGGCTGGTCCAATGCGCGTTACCAGGTTCATGACGGATTTCATCGCCGGCGATTCGGCGATCAAACGGATGGCTTTTCCGTTGCCGCCGTCGGCGCTGTCGCGCAGCGCAAGGTTTTCAGCTTCGAGTTGTTCACCTCGACGAAGCGCCTTCGATAGCTCGAGCTGGGTGCGCAAGACTGTCAACAGCCGTTGGTTATCCCAGGGCTTCTGAATAAAGTCACGTGCGCCACGACGCATTGCTTCGACCGCTAGATCAACGCTGCCCCAAGCAGTCATTACTATTATCGGCAACGCGGGATCTTTGTCTCTAATGCGCGTGATCAGGTCGAGGCCTTCGCTGCCGGAAGTGGTGTCGCGCGCGTAATTGAGATCCAGGAGAGCGACATCCAGATCGCGTGAGTCAATGGCTTTGAGGACCGCTGCCGGAGAGGATACGGTTTCAATATTGAACCCTTCACCTTTGAGCAGCAGTCGCAGCGCCGCCAGAACATCAGCTTGATCATCTGCAACAAGGATACGAGGCATGGGGAGAATATTGCAGCATTAGGTTCTGAGTGGCAAACAGTCAGTACCGAAACGCGGTAGCGTCGGGTCTTCGTTACTTTCTCGCGCGATCTGGTGGTAACGGAGACGCGACGCTACCGCGTTTCGGTGTTGACTGTTTGATCACGCGATTGACGTCATTCGCACCGCAGCGCCACCAAAGGATCCACTTTCGTGGCGCGGCGTGCCGGAAGATAGCAGGCGAGAAATGCTACCAGCAACAAGCCGACGGAGACACTCGCAAACGTAACCGCGTCGGTTGGTCCAACGTGGAACAGCAAACGCGCCATTAGTCGGGTCAATAAAAATGCTCCAACGAGGCCAATTGCTAACCCCATCGCGGCCAGTTTCAAACCATTCGTCATTACGAGTTTGAGTACGTCTGCAGTGCGCGCACCCAACGCCATGCGCACTCCTATCTCCTGCGTACGCTGCGCTACTGAATAACTGATGACACCATAAATCCCAATAGCTGCAAGCAGCAGCGCCAACGCTGCAAAACCCGTCAACAAAAACATTCCGAAGCGACGTTGCGCGACTGACTGCGCCACCAGTTGATCCATTGTGTTGACATTCGAAACCGGCACATCGCCATCAAGCTCTCGTACCTTCGCGCGAGCCAGCGAAATCAGTGCCTTCGGATCGCCTTTCGATCGGATCACCAGCACTGGCCCGAATGGCGGAGACGTATTCGAGTGATAGTAAAGTTCAGGACGTGGTTCAGTATCCAAACCGAGATGGCGAACGTTTCCGACGATGCCAACAATCGTTTGCCACTGAGTTTGCTGACCCGTGGCTGTCGCGGTGCTGATATGCTTCCCTATCGGATCTTCGCCCGGCCAAAAACGCTTGGCCATCGCTTCATTGATAACAACCGAATGCGTGTTGTTTGTAACATCCTGCTCTGTCACCAATCGCCCGGCGATCAGCGGTATGTTCATCGCTTCGAAATAACCCGTACTCGCCCGTCGAAAATCAATTTCGGGTCTTTCACCGGGTTGCATCTGCCGGCCTTCGATTGTGAGGAACGTCGTGACGTTATTAAGAGCGCTTAACAAGGGCAGACGGGTTACGATTCCCACTGACGTGACATCAGGGATCCCTTTCAAATTCGCTTCCAACTGTTGCACAAACCCAATTCGCTTTTGCGGTTCACCGTAACTCGCGTTCGGAAGTCCTACCTGCATCGTAAGAGTGTGCTGAGTTTCGAAACCCGGATTTACGTCGACGAGTCGTGCAAAACTTCGAATCAAGAGTCCAGCACCAATCAGCAACACAAACGCCGTCGCTATCTCCAGACTAACGAGTGCACTGCTCAGTCGATGTTGACTTGTATCGACGGTCCCGCGTCCACCCTCTTTGAGAACCGAATTTAAATCGAACTTGAACATTCGCCATGCCGGTGCTAAGCCAAAGACGATCCCAGTGATCACTGACGCCGCCAGCGTGAACAGCAGCACCGTCGAATCAACTCCGATTTTGTTATAGCGAGGCAGCGCGATGGGATTAAGCGTAAGCAGGAGTTTCACGCCCCAAGTCGCAACCAAAGCTCCTGCGGCACCACCGAACACCGATAACGTAATGCTCTCGGTAAGCAATTGCCGAAGCAAACGGAATCGACCTGCGCCAACTGCAGCACGGACTGCAATCTCTCTGCTTCGGCCCGCGCTGCGCACCAACATCAAATTCACAACGTTGACGCACGCGATCAGGAGAACTAGCCCGACTGCGCCGAGAAGCAACAACAACGCCCCGCGCACTTTGCCAGTTACCTGTTGGTGCAATGAAAGGGCGCGCAAGCCGAATCCTGAATTCGTATCCGGATACTGAGCTGCTAGTTGGCCGCTAATCGCAGAGAGTTCTGCGTTGGCCTGCGTCAGCGGAACGCGATCATGCAATCGGCCTACAACGGAAAGCAGTCGGACGTTCCGGGCACTGCCGGCGAACTGATTCTGCGAAAGGGGAGCCCAGAGTTCCGCGGCGGATTCGAGAAAATAAAAGTCCTCAGGCATAACTCCGACGATGCTGGCGTTCACGCCGCTAACGTTCAGCGGACGTCCGAGCACATTTGAATCGCCACCGAATCGCCTTTGCCACAAAGCGTGACTAATGACTACGACCGGATTCGCGCCCTGTCGATCATCATCCGGGAGAAAGGTGCGGCCGATTGCCGGTCGTGCACCTAACATTTCGAAGAGATTCTGCGACACGAAGAGTCCCTGAATGGGTTCTGGTTCGCCGCCGCCAGTCAAAGTGAAATTCCAGAGTGGAGACGCGGCGGCGATGTTCGAAAAAGATTTTGCTTGAGCTCGCACATCGTTGAAGTCGGCAAATGAGAATGGCTGTTCCTGGTTTCCATCCTTTGGTGTCGTGCTCCACAGCATCACGAGTTTGTCGGCATCAGGGTAAGGAAGCGGGCGAAGGATCACTGCATTGACGACACTGAAGATCGCGGTGTTAGCTCCGATTCCGAGTGCGATGGTTATGATTGCGATCGCTGTGAAGGCAGGTTGCTTCAACAACGAACGTATACCATAGCGAATGTCTTGAAGAAACGTATCCATCGCGAGCTCCTAGGCATTAATATTGATGATTGTTGATTCGCATCGACTAAACTGAAGATGGCGGTGTTTCCTAGCCTGCGAAGCAGGCGTGAGCATAAAGCCTGGGGCGTCAGCCCCAGGGAGTCTACCGTTTTTGAATGCCGAGCCCGCGGAGCGGGCGAAAGATCGATAGATTTTCCGCTGCCGCCCGTTTCACGGGCTCGTGAGAATGAGGCGCAGTTTTCCTGGGGCTCACGCCCCAGGCTTTATGCTCCCGCCTGCTTCGCAGGCTTGTACCAAGATCAAAGTCCAACTCCCTACTCGTATCGCAACGACACTGTTGGCTCGACCTTTGTCGCGCGGCGACCCGGCAAAAAGCACGCTAACAGCGCAACAACGGTAAGCAGTACAGAGATAGCCCCAAAGGTCGTTGCATCGGTCGGCTCCACTCCGAAGAGCATTGACGCCATCAATCGCGTCAAGGCAAACGCACCGACGAGACCAATCCCGATCCCAATTAGCGCGAGTTTCATTCCCTGCCCCAGGATCATCTTGAACACATCCCGTCGCTGCGCACCAATGGCCATGCGAATGCCAATTTCGTGAGTGCGTTGTGTAACTGAGTAAGACATGACGCCGTAGATACCAACAATCGCCAGGACTAGCGCGATGCCTGCGAAGATTCCGAGTAGCGTTAGATTCAACCGTTCCGGCGCGACCGATTCGGCGCGGATGTCTCCCATTGTTCGAGGGTTATAGATCGGCTGATCGGGATCGATTGACTTAACCGCCTGTCTGACAGAAGTGATCAGTTGATTTGGATCCGAGCTGGCTTTGATGATCGCGGTCATTGAATTGTCAGGCATCTGCAAAAACGGAAAATAACCCTGTACTCGGTTGTCATCCGTACCCAAACTTTCCATCTTCACTCTTCCGACGACACCAATCACCTCCAGTCTCAGACTGTCAGGATCCGCGCCACCGAGTATGATCCGTTTGCCGATCGGATCTTCATTGGGCCAGTATCGCTTAGCGAATAACTCATCAATCACAAGGTACTGCAGGCCCGCCATCGGTCGTCTTTCTTCCGGTAGCTTCTTCTCTGCCTCAGGATTCACATGCGCTCTATTATCTTGATCAGTAAAGACGCGACCACGCAGCACAGGAATCTGCATTGCACGAAAATAATCGGGGCTAACAAGGCAAGCTTCCATCAGCGGCGTGTCTTTCGGATCCGGTGCCGGACGACCTTCGATAGTAAATCCTGTTTGCCAACCATTGTTTCCCAGAGGTAAGCCAGATGCGACGGCGGCAGATTCAACACCCGGCATTGCTCGAATGTCCTCCAACAACCGATTAAAGAACGCCCCCTGCTGATCTTGAGTCACATACTTCTTCTCAGGTAACGACACGCTGAAGCTAGCCAGATTCTCGTAGGAGAAGCCGGGATGGACCTGCTGCAGTTTGTAGAAACTTCGGATCATTAAACCAGCCCCGATCAAGAGGACTAGCGTGGTCCCAACTTCCACCACCACGAGCGAACTGCGCAGCCAATGCCGGCCACTTGTGCCGCGGCCTGTTTCTTTCAACGTTTCGTTGACGTCAACTTCTCCTGCTTGCAACGCCGGGATTATTCCGAAAAGTATCCCGGTAATGAACGCCACGCCGATCGTAAATGCAAGGACGGTCCAGTCCAGTCCAATCTCCCTGGACCGTGGGATTGCCGTTGGACTTATCTTCAGTATGAAATCGATCCCAAAGCGTGCGAGTGCCAATCCGATAATGCCGCCGACAAGCGATAACAAGATGCTTTCGGTAAGAAGCTGGCGCACAATCCGCCAACGGCCCGCGCCCATTGCCGAGCGAATGGCCATTTCTTTTCTCCGCGCTGTGGCTCTGGCCAGCAAGAGGTTGGCGATGTTGGCGCAAGCGATCAGCAATACAAATCCGACAGCTCCAAAGATCACCCACAACGGCCTGCGCACGTCACTTATAAAGATCTCGAGCATCTGCCGAATCCTAACTCGTGTGCCCTGGTTTGAGTTTGGGTATTGTTTCTCAAGATTTCCTGCAATCAAGTCCATATCGGCCTGTGCCTGATCCTGAGTGATCCCGGGTTTCAGGCGCGCAACTCCATACAGACCAGGATGATTTCCCCGCTCTTTCCAAGCTGCCGAATCGGATAACTGGCCCACTGGTACCCACATCTCTACGCGGCTCGGATATAAATAACTTGCCGGCATGATGCCAATCACGGTGTAGCTTTTTCCGTTAAGGTTGATCGGTTGATTAAGAATGCCTTTGTCTCCGCCGAATCGACGTTGCCACAGGCCATAACTCAGAACGACGACAGGGGCAGTACCGGGTTTATCTTCATCATTGGTGAAGACACGTCCGAGTTCCGGACGCGCACGCAAAACGGTGAAAAGATCAGCGGACACTTGACCTGTGACAATTCGTTCCGCTTCGCCGACGCCCGTGAGGTTATAACTTTGGCGGTTATAAACGCCGATGGCTTCGAAGACATGGTTCTGCGCTTTCCAATCCTGATAATTCGGATACGAGATCGACATCTCATCAAGCGCCTGGCTCTTCTCGTTCAAAAACAGAAGTCGATCCGCTTCCTCGTATGGCAGCGGGCGCAGAAGCACAGCATTAACGACGCTGAAGATTGCAGTGTTCGCACCAATGCCGAGGGCGAGTGCGATGACGACGATAATGCTAACGCTCGGCGTCTTCCTTAACATGCGCACGCCGTAACGGATGTCTTGCCATAAGGTTCCCATGCTGATCGTCTCCTCTTGTTCTCATTCATATCGAAGCGCCACCAACGGGTCGACTTTCGTTGCGCGTCGCGCTGGGATGTAACACGCCACGACAGCAACAAACGTCGATCCAATTACGACACTCGCGAATGTGGTTACATCAAGTGGTCCAATCCCGAACAACAGCCCACGCATCACTCGCGTTAATGCGACAGCTCCAATTAAACCAACCACTTCTCCCAACAAAGCCAATGTCATTCCCTGGCGCAACACAAGTTTCAATACATCGCCACGATTTGCGCCGAGTGCCATCCGAATTCCCAGTTCCTGTTTACGTTGCGTGACTGCGTACGACAGGAGCGCGTAGATTCCGATCACCGCCAACAACAGCGCAAGCACGCCAAACATCCCCATCAGAAACATGTTGAATCGAGGTTGGGCCACGCTATCTGAAATCACCTGCTCGAGAGTCTTCACATCCGCGATTGGCTGGTCAGGATCGATCGCCCACACGGCGCGCTGAATAGCTGACACGAGCGTCGACGGTTCACCCGACGTTCGGACGAGCAACACCATGTCCTGCAAAGGAACTTGTGCTGCGGGAAGATAGTAAGTCGGCTCAGCTGCCTCTTTTAGTCCACCTGATTTAACGTCGCGCACAACGCCAACGATCTCGAACCAGGCGAAGCGATTGTCTTTCCAAATTCGCGGCGCCTGTTGCGTCTTTATCCGTGTGCCGATGACTTTATCGCCGGCTAAATACTTGTGCACAAAAGCTTCATTAACGATAGCGACACCCGGGTGATCGTGGTTATCGTCGGCGGTGAAATGCCGCCCCGTAACCAACTGGACTCCGACTGTTTTGAAATAGTCAGGTGACACAGGATTGAAATTAGCCACCGGGGCCCGCTGATCCGAAGGAATAACATGTCCTTCAATCTCAAAAGATTCGGTCCAGTTTGTTTGTAAAGGATGGTCGTATCCGATCGCGGCTGATTGAACAGCCGGCACGCCAGCGATGCGATCTTGGATTCCATTGAAGAACTGGTTGATTCGCACTGGGTCGGTGTATTTGCTGAACGGTAGCGTTATACCGACCGACAACACACGCTGTGGTTGGAATCCAGGATCAACCCGCTGCAAGAGCCAGAAGCTCCTTATTAATAGGCCGGCACCAATGACTAGCATCACTGCGATGCTCACCTGAAAGACAACGAGTGATTGGCGGAAGCGCAATCTGTACGAACCCGGACCAGAACTGCGGCCTGCCTGTTCGAGTGCGGTATGCAGATCCGGTTGTGAGGCGTGCCACGCGGGAATCAACCCAAATAACACGCAACTCCCGACTGACAGAAGCAGCGTAAAACCCAGGACTCTCCAGTCGAGTCCAACGTCTGCCAGGCGTGGAATGTCTTGCGGCACGAAGCTGATCAACGTCTTCATTGCAAGGACGGCAACTGCTAAGCCGACGATAGCCCCGATTAACGACAGCAATAATCCTTCGACAAAGAACTGCGTGATGAGCCGCCGGCGAGGCGCACCCAAGGCTGCACGAATTGCGATCTCCTTACTACGTGCGGAGTGTTGTGCGAGTCGGAGGCCGGCGATGTTGGCGCAGGCAATCAACAACACGAGTCCGACGGCGAGGAAAAGTATCAGCAGTGCTGGACGAACATCACCGACCATTTCATTCATGAACGGGTTTACAAGAATGCCTTCGCCCATATTCGCCGGATACTGTTGCGCGAGTCGCGCACCGATCGTGTTCATCTCGTTGCGTGCCTGCTCAAGTGTGACCCCCTGTTTGAGTCTGCCAACTACGCCGAGCACATGCGCCGTGCGTACGGCTGCCCACTGCGCAGCAAACGACATTGGTATCCAGAAGTGTTGTTGCTCTTCGCCGAATGCCAGGTGACCGGAGGTCGTGGGACGAACTGGGTACAAACCTGGCGGCATGACACCAACAACCGTGTACGGTTGACCGTCAAGCGTCACACTCTTATTCACGATGTTTTCGTCTGATCCAAAACGACGTCGCCAAAGACCATGGCCGAGGATTACGACTTGTCCTTTTCCGACCTCATATTCGTCAGCAAGAAACGCGCGACCCAACATCGGCCTAATTCCGACGACGTCGAAATACCCAGAACTCACGCGTGTCCCAGACAGCTGCTCGGGTTCACCATCACCAGTGAGCGTCATCGCGGAGCCGCCATATGCCGACATGTCCTCAAACGACGTGCTTTGTTTCTTCCAATCGAAGAAGTTTGCCGGTGATACGCGCGTTTGACCTTGGCTTGGCTGGTTTTCCCAAATCGCCACCAGCCGCCCGGGATCTTTATATGGAAGTGGACGGAGGAGAACAGTGTTGACGACGCTGAAGATGGCGGCGTTCGCGCCAATTCCGACGGCGAGCGTAAGGATGGCAACCAACGACACGCCCGGATTCTTCAAGAGCATTCGGATGCCGAAACGCATGTCTTGCAGGAGCTTTTGCATGATGCACCCTGAGCTGTTGGAAATTTGGATTACGACTGTCTAACGGGTAAACACCGCCCGTAACCGACTTGTGCTGGAAAAGACCAAGCCATTTGCCGTATGTCATTTGCCATTTTTCATTTGCCACTTAGAAAACAACGCGACGCGGCGTGTAAATGGCAAATGAAGAATGGCAAACGACAAATGGCAAATGTTCGTTTTATTCATATCGAAGCGCCACAAGCGGATCCACTTTTGTCGCACGGCGCGCAGGGACGTAACAGGCAACCAACGACACGATCAGAAGTAGCAGAGGTACGGCGGCGAAAGTCAGCGCATCCGTTGTAGTGACGCCAAACAGCAAGCTCGACATGAAACGTGTCAAACCCCACGCAACGGCCAATCCAATTCCGACACCTACCAGCGTTAACGTCATACCCGTTTTCAACACTAGCTGCAGAACGTCAGATCCAGTCGCACCGAGCGCCAGTCGGATTCCGATCTCATGCGATCGTTGTGTCACCAGATAGGCCATCACCGCATAGATTCCTACGAGTGCGAGAACCAGGGCCAACGCGGCAAACAATCCCATTAACAACATCGTGAATCGCTGCTGAGCGACAGAAGTAGCCAATACCTGATCCATGGTGCCGATTCGTGACACTGGAATGTCCTGGTCTTGCAGTCGGACGTGCTCCCGAATCACCGGCGCCATTGCGAGAGGATCGCCTTGAGTTCTGACTAGGAGTATCAGAGTTCCATTTGAAAACTGTGAATGCGGCAGATACATCTCCGGTCGCGGTTCGGAGGTCAAATCCGCCCGTCTGGAGCCGCCAACCACACCAACGATCTCTCGAGGTTCTTTTTCGAAACCAACGCGAAGTTGTTTTCCAATGGCCTCCTCGTTTGGCCATAAACGCTGGGCGAAAACATCATTGACGATCAGTACGCGCGCGGAATCGGCATTGTCTTGCGCCGTGAAATCCCTACCCTTCAAAAGTGGAATTCTGAACACCTTGAAGAATCCCGGAGTAATGGTGTTGTAATTCGCCTCAGGTCGGTTACCCGCCGATGATTCACGTCCATCGATGATCACTTCGGTACTTTCAAACCCGCCAGTAAGTGGCAATGTCACGACGCCGGCGGCCGACTCGACTCCTGGAACAGTAACGATTCGATCAATCAACTGACGAAAGAACGACACCTGTTCCGACGTATTCGCATAACGAGAAGGTGGAACGTTGGGTAACGCTACTTCGAGCTTCAGTACATGCGAGGTGTCCAATCCGGGATTCCTATCGAGCAGTTGAATGAAGCTTCGAGTAAGAAGTGTCGCACCGATAAGAAGAACGACAGCAAGGCTTACTTCTGATATGACCAGAACACTGCGAATTCTGTTTTGTCGAGTTCCAGAAGAAACTCCTCGCGAACCTTCTTTCAGCGACTCCTGTAAATCAACTTTGGAACTTTGTAGCGCGGGGACCAAACCAAAGACGATTCCAGTGATAAAGGAAATTGCGAGGCCAAACGTGAGAATGCGAACGTCGATCCCCACGTCCTGAATGCGCGGAACGTCTCTTGGAATCAACGAAACAAGAAAACTTATTCCCCAGGAAGCGAGAATGATTCCCACTGTTCCACCCAACAATGAAAGCAGCACACTCTCGGTTAGGAGTTGCCTCACGACACGGAGCCGTCCCGCACCGAGAGCAACACGAATTGCCACCTCACGCTGCCGTGAAGTCGCTCGTGTTAGTAACAGATTGGCGACATTAGCGCAGGCAATCAGAAGAACGAATGCCACAGTCGCAAACAACACCAGCATCAGCCTTCTTACCCCGCCTGCCATCTGCTGATAGAGCGGTACGAGATTGAACGTGTAACCAATCTTTCCTAAAGGTAAACCGCTTTGAATCGAATCTGTTTCGAGCTTGGCCTGTGCTATCGATACGCCAGCTCTTAATCGACCTGCGAGCGCAAGATTGAGATTTCCCTGTCGAGAAATCTCATCATCTGTTAAAGCCAACGGAACCCAAATATCGTTTTGAAAGGCAAACTGTAAACCTGGAATCAGATTCGCCCCGCCAGGAAAACGAAATCCCGGTGGCATCACACCAACGATGGTCACAGTTTGGCCCGACAAGGTGATGGAGCGGCCAACAATGTTCTGGTCTAAACCAAAGTGTCGTTGCCACAATCCGTAACTTATGACTGCTACTCGTGTACCGTTTGGCTTGTCTTCCTCAGCGGTGAAGGGCCGGCCCAGCATCGGACTCGCTCCGATAGTGTCAAAGAAACTGGCTGACACTCGAGCGCCTTGCAGTTGTTCAGGCTCAAGGCCGCCAGTGAGTTGCCAGGACCATTGACGGAACGCCGAGACATGTTCGAACGACTTGCTCTCTTTAGCGAAGTCAAGATAGTTGCCGGCCGATGCGGGAAGACTCGCTCCTGCGTACTGCGGCAGAACGCCCCAAAGCATCACGATCCGTTCCGGATCGTTGAACGGCAACGGCTTGAGCAGAACTGCATTCACGACGCTGAAGATCGCGGTGTTGGCGCCTATTCCGAGACCGAGCGTGATTACGGCAATCACAACGAAACTCGGCCGCTTGCTCAGGCTTCGAACTCCGTAGCGTATGTCTTGAAGAAGCGATTGCATGACAGTCTCCAATCTACGTTTTGCTTACGGTCTTCATTTCTACTCGTACCGGAGCGCCACGAGTGGATCGACTTTCGCCGCACGTCGCGCGGGTATCACGCAGGCAAGCAGTGCGACCAAGATCAATACCCCCGCAACAATTAAGAACGTCGGCACATCTATCGGCCGCACTTCGAACAATAGCGTCGACAAATACCGAGTAAGACCCAAGGCAGCTACTACTCCGATGCCGATACCAACAAGGGCAAGCAGAATTCCGCGTCTGAGTACAAGCTTCAGCACGTCCTTCACTTGTGCGCCCAGTGCCATCCGCAAACCGATTTCATGTGTGTGCTGCGTTACGTAGTAAGCAGTGACACCATAAATTCCGAGCATCGCCAGCATCATCGCGGCGCCAGCGAACGAGGCCAGCAACAGCATCGGTGTCTTGCGCGGTGCCGCGGAAGTGATAACCAGATCTTCCAGCGTCTTGACGTTGTAGATGGCAATGCCGCGATCGGTCGCGAGGATTTCGTTACGTATGGCGGATGCAAGAGCCGTCGGTTCTGAGTTGGTCTTAACTACCAGCGAAGTATTGCTCCACGACCCGCTCTGCGCGTCAGGAACATACACCTGGTCCTCTGCTTGAGTATCAAGTGAGACACGTGTGTCGCCTACCACACCTACTATTTCGCGAGAAAACTTTTCGTCACGCCAGAAGATGAACTTTCGACCGATAGGGTTCTCTCCAGGCCACAATTTACGAGCCATCGTCTCATTGATGACTGCGACCATCGGTGTGTCACTCGTGTCGTGATCGTCAAAGATGCGACCGCTCTTTAGTGGAATTCCGGCAGTTTGAAAGTACCCCGGCGTGATGGCTAGATAGAATGCACTGCCTGATTCTTCAGGTGTCAGTGGCCGCCCCTCAAGAACATAACCTCGCCCGAGATTAAATTCGCTGCCGCGAAGTGGGAGACTCAGAATCGCACCCGCTGATGCAACTCCTGGCAACGCGCCAACGCGCTCGACAATCTGTCGGTAGATCTGTTGGTTTTCCTTAGCGTCTATGTATTTTCCCGATGGAAGCTGTAAACGCATCGTTAGTGTGTTTGCAGGTTCAAATCCGGGTTTCACGTCTAACAGCCGGACGAAGCTCTTAATCAATAACCCTGCACCAACGAGCAACATAAACGAGAGTGCGATCTCCGAGATCATTAACCAGCCACCGATTCGGTTACGACGACCGTGCAATCCAGCGCGACCAACGTCCTTCAGAGTTTCGTTGATATCTGTTCGCGACGCTTTAAGTGCAGGAGCGAGACCAAAAACGACACCGGTGATCACAGCGAGTGCAAGAGCAAAGACAAACACCCGGGCATCGATAGCAATCTCTTCAAATCGAGGACTATTTGGCGGGCTAATGGCAATTAGTAGTTTGGTTAGCCAAACACTCAGACCAATACCTGCAATGCCGCTGACAATCGCCAGGAGCACACTCTCGGTCAATAGCTGTCGAATAATTCTCAGTCGGCTTGCGCCGAGAGCTGTGCGTACTGCTATCTCACGTTCTCTGTAAGTCGCCCGCGAGAGCTGGAGGTTTGCTACATTCGCGCACGCGATGAGCAGCACAAAAACTACGGCGCCCAACAAAACAAGCAGCGCAGTGCGCAAATTTCCAACCAGCTTATCTTGAAGAGTTGAGAGCTTAACGTTCTGACCATAATTCGTCTCGGTGTAACTTTGGGCCAAACGTTCATTCAGCAGGGTCATTTCCACTTGAGCCTGTTGAATCGTTACTCCGGATTTCAGACGACCGATGACATTTATGAAACGGTTATCGCGCGGCTGCTTCGCTGGATTCGGAGCGTATGGAAGCCAAATCTCTGACTGTTCCGGATAATCGAAACCACGAGGCATCACACCGATAATAGTGAAGGGCCAGGAATCCAACAGCACTTTCTGACCAACCAGGCTTTCGCTGCCAGCAAACCGACGTTGCCACAGCCCGTAACTCACCATAGCGACAAATTCAGTGCCCTTCCGGTAATCGTCCGGTTGAAACGCGCGTCCCCTGAATGGCGCAGTGCGTAACAACGGAAAGAAATCAGTTGTCACCAGTGTTGTATGGACACGTTCGGGCCCATCGTTGCTAGCCAGAATTGCACCAATAGGAACGAAGGCCGCCATCTGCTCGAACGACTGGCTTTGATTTCTCCAATCGGCGAAGTCGGGTACGGACATGGGGCCCTCAGTAAAGCCCTTGCCGGGATTAATACCGTCAAATGCGACAATCGCCTCTGATTGAGGAAAGGACAGAGGGCGAAGCAGCACCGAATTCACGACGGTGAAGATTGCGGTAGTAGCGCCAATACCAAGTGCGAGCGTAGTAATGGCGATGACGACGAAGCCTGGCCGCTTCAATAAGCTCCGAACAGCGTATCGAATGTCCTGAATCAGTGTTTGCATGAATAGACCTCCGCGTAAGCTAGATCGATGCGGCAAAGGGCAAAGTGGTAAGAGCACATCGCTCTTGGCTCTTGGCTCTTGGCTCTTGGCTCTTCGCTCTTCGCTCTTAGCTCTTAGCTCTTAGCTCTTAGCTCTTAGCTCTTAGCTCTTAGCTCTTAGCTCGCTCACTCGTACCTGAGGGCTACCAACGGATCGACTTTTGTGGCGCGGCGCGCCGGAAAGACACACGCAGCAGCAGCCACAACAGTTAGCAACACAGGAACTGCTAAAAATATCGTCAGGTCATAGACGCTGACGCCAATCAACACAGCCGATAGAGCTCGAGCTAACACGAATGCCAGGCCGAGCCCAATGGCTAAACCAATAAAGGCCAAGCTCATTCCATAAGCGGCCATCAACCTCAGAACGTCTCGACGCTGCGCACCGAGAGCCATCCGAATGCCAACCTCACGCGTTCGCTGCGACACGACGTAGGCCATGACGCTGTAGAGTCCAACAGCACTCAACAACAACGCCACTAATCCGAATGCAAGTGATAGCGACGCTGCCATCCTCGGAGCCCATAGCGCCCACGTCATGTGTTCGGGCAAAGTTTTCACTGCAAAGACAGGCATGCGCCGGTCGAGTGATTGAATGTGCGTGCGTACTGCGTTAATCAATGCGTGCGGATCTCCGCTCGTTCGCACGAGTAACGTCATGCCGGCGGGTCTACGCTGACGCATTGGGTAGTAATAAAACGGTTTCGGATCTTCGCTCAAAGATCGATACTTGCCAGTCTTCACTACGGCGACCACTTCGAGTGGATCATGACTGTCCGTTCCAACCAGAATTCGTTTGCCGACAGCGCTCTGCCCCGGCCACATCATTTCAGCCATGCGGTCATTCACGATTACCGTTTGTTGTGATCCTTTCCGATCGCGGTCATCAAAGTCGCGACCTTCCAGGATCGGTATCTGCATCGTTTGAAAGTAGCCCGGACTAACTGAGGTATTCATGATCACGCGGCCAGCGCTTCCCCGCGCGAGTGTTTCTCCCTCTCGCAGTATTGGTCCACTCGAGTTTGAGCTGTCACCGAGAGGCGCCAATCGGGTGACACTGGCAGCTTCTACCCCTGGTAGCGCCTTCACCCCTTCGACTGTGCGAGCAAAAAAATCTTTATTCTGTGTTTCGTCGTAACCAATTAACTGCGGATTGATAGTCATGAGCAGTACGTTCTGCGCGCCAAATCCCGGATCCATTCGCTGGGCATAACGAAAGCTTTGAACAAACAAACCAGCGCATACGAGTACCACAAGCGACAGCGCTACTTGCGCGACCACTAAAGAGTTGCGCAGCGTGAGCCGACGTCGTTTTCCAGACTGTGTAGTGATCTCTCCTTTTAGAACCGGGACTAGCTCAGGTTTTGAGGCGTGCCATGCGGGCGCAAGACCAAACAACACTCCGGTGAGTAGTGAAATAACAAGGGTGAATATCAGCACACGAGAGTCAATGCCGAAGAAGTCGTTGAGAACGTTGTATTCAATGACTGGAATAAACCCCTGCATCAGATACGTCAGCCAGTAAGCGAGCAACAGACCCATTCCGCCGCCGAGCAATGAGAGAAGAATGTTTTCTGTGAGCAACTGCCGGATCAAACGCGCGCGGCTCGCACCGAGCGCAAGACGTATCCCAATCTCTTTTCTGCGAGCAGCTGCGCGCGCCAGCAAAAGATTAGCAACGTTCGCACACGCGATGAGAAGAACGAGGCCTACGATCGACATCGCGATCGCCGCGCCTGTTTTCATCATTGCCGCTGCTTCTTCAAATCGTCCTTCGAGTTCCGTCTTTACAAGTCCATCGGTGCTACTGGCGCGATCATCTGGATAAGTCTGATTCAAACGTTTGGCAATCATCGACATGTTTGCCGACGCCTGGTCCAGCGAAACACCGGGCTTCAATCGCGCCACGATGTTCATCCAATTACTACCGCGGTCCTTCAGCAGACCGGGATTGCGTTGCAGTTCCTCAACCATGGCCATCGGTATCCAGAAGTCGAGGGCCAAAGCAAACTTGCTGCCTTTGAATGTCGGCGGCGCAACGCCAATGACGTTGTATGGTTTTCCGTTGAGTTCGACAGTCTTCCCGACGATGTGCGAATCAGCACCCAGCCGGCGTTGCCACAGGCTATGACTCACGACAACAACTGGATGAGAGCCCGGTGCGCTGTCCTCGTCAGGCAAAAACGCGCGACCCATCATTGGGGTTACCTGGAGTACATCGAAATAGTTGCCGCTCACCACCTGTCCCCAGATCACATCGTTTTCAGTTTCGGTTCCAATTGCTGCTTGGACCATGTTCTCGGCAAACATTCCAGAGAACACTGACTCCTGATTTCGATATTCAACGAAATCGGGATAAGAGAACTCGTCTGCCAATCCACGGTCCTCAGTTAACTCCATTGGTCGCACTAACTGTTCAGGGTGTGGCACCGGCAGTGGCCTGAAGACGAAGGCACTCACGCCGCTGAAGATCGCGGTGTTCGCACCAATACCGAGCGCCAGAGTGATAACTGCAACGATCGTGACGCCCAGGTTTTTGCCTAAAGTGCGAACACCGTAACGAAGGTCTTGAAGGAGCGTGTACATGGCAGGGCCTTTCTAGTTATTTGCCGATTGCCGTTTGAGAGCAAAGTGGCAAGAGCCAAGAGCTTCTGGCCCTTTGCCCTTTGGGCTTGGCGTTTGCAATCGGCAATCAACAATCGACAATGATTTCACTCGTACCTGAGCGCCACCAACGGATCTACTCTCGTTGCGCGCCGCGCGGGCAGATAACACGCAAGCAGCGCAACCCCAATCAACATCAATGACACGAAGACGAACGTCAGGGGATCAGTTGCGCTCACGCCGTAGAGCAGACTCGTGATTGCTCCAGTAACCACGTACGCTCCAATCAATCCGAAACAAACTCCTATGACCGTCAGCTTCAGGCCGTGACTCAACATCAGCTTCAACACGTCTCTGACCGTAGCGCCCAGCGCCATCCGAATACCAATTTCGTGCGTTCGCTGCGCCACGGCGTACGACGTGATGCCGTAGATTCCCATCGCCGCTAGCAGCAACGCGATCATTCCAAATATTCCCAACACTGATGCCGCAACCCGGGACGGAAACAGGGCGAAGCGCATGTGTTCTTCGAATGTTTTAACCTCAAAGATCGGCAGATTCGGATCGATTGCCTGCACTTCGTTTCGAACAGCTGTGATCATCGACAACGGATCGCGATCGGTGCGAACGACAAGCGTCGCACTGTTTGAATAATCCTGGAGCAGCGGTGTCCAAACAAACGCCCGCGGGTCTTCAGCAATGTTGAAATACTTACCGTCCTGAGCAATGCCGATTATCTGCAGAAAGGGACCTTGCGCACTCTTAAAACTTATCCGCCGGCCAATTGCGTCGCGATTGTTTTGCAGGAACGGCATGAATCGCCGAATAAAGGTTTGGTTAACGACTGCTACCTTGTCGGTTTTTTGGGTGTCGTGCGGCGTGAACTCGCGGCCTTCGACGATCGGAGTGCTGAGCGTCTGAAAATAATTAGCGCCAACCGAACCGACCATGGCGGTCGGCACGTTGGCCCCGCGTTCCGATGGTTGGCCTTCGAGGTAAACACCATTGCTGCTGTAGTTCACAGTTAGCGGGACATAACTCGTGATCGCCGCAGACTTAATACCTGGCAGGCCATTCATTCGATCCAACACTTGCTGGTAAAACTGTTCGCCGCGTGCCTGGTCGTATCCCTGCAATCCCACGTCGAACGACATCATCAGTGCATTGCTGGGATCGAAGCCGGGATTCATTGACTGTAGGCGCTGCAGTGTGCGAACAAGCAAACCGCCGCCGATCAACACCACGAGCGATAAAGCAATTTGCACAACGACGAGCACACTTCTGAGTCGACTCCGACGCGCACCGCCTTGCGCCGCGCTCTCTTTTAAAGCTGTTACCAAACCTGGACGTGTTGCTTGCAAAGCAGGCGCGAGCCCGAAGACCGCTCCGGTAACAACAGATACCACGACTGAGAACAGAAGCACTCGCCAATCGACTGGAACATCCAGGGTCAGCGGGAATTCAGCACCGGGCTTGAACGCAACCAACAACCTGAGCATCCAAATCGCCAACAGCAATCCCAACGCACCTCCAATGCACGAGAGCAGGATGCTTTCGGTTAGCAGTTGGCGAACTAGTTGACGTCGATTCGCCCCCATAGCGAGGCGAATCGCAATCTCCCGACGCCGATCGGTGGCCCGCGCGAGCATGAGACCGGCGATGTTGGCGCACGTAACGAGCAAAACCAAAATTACGGCTGCCATCAGGATCGCGGTGAAGCTAACTACAGCGTTTCTGATGTCGGGCATGATGAAGCCCGCTGGTCCAATTTTGATCGACTGGCCCTCATTCGAATCGGGATATTGTGCGGCGAGTTGGTTAACAAGGAGGTTGAGTGAGGCTTGAGCTTGAGTTGCTCCAATACCTGCCTTTAGTCGACCCGCGAGGAAGAAGTTACCGGAATCTCGTCTGTCGATATAAGTCGATCCAGGCTCGGCCCATTGAGCCATCGAACTAGGCACCCAGATCTCGGGCGTGTAGATGAATTCAGTTCCTTTGAAATTCGGTGGAGCAATGCCAATAACTCTGAATTGGTGACTGTTGAGGAGAACATCACTGCCGACGAGATTGGGATCACCGCCGAATCTCCTTTGCCACGACTCGTAACTAACCACTGCTACTGGATGTGTATTGCGAGTTAGATCTTCTTCTGGTTGGAACGTTCGACCTTTAACCGGACGAACACCTAGTACATCAAAATAGTTGCCGGAAACGAGATAGCCCCAGACTCTCTCGTTGTTACCACCACGCGAAACGCTCAAAGGAATGAAGCGATAGGCGACAACACCAGACAACACGTCGTTCTGATCACGAATGTCTTTGTAATTCGGATAAGAGAAAGCGCCCATCGAGTCGTTCTTTCCTCGCAGGTGTACAGCCACGACTTCTTCCGGGCGATCGACGAGCAATGATCGCAAGAGGACCGTGTTAACAAGACTGAAGATCGCGGTGTTGGCGCCAATGCCCAACGCGAGACTAACAACGCCGATAATGGCGAAGGCTGGTCGCTTGACCAGACCACGGAATGCGAACTGAATGTCTTTTAGTAAGCTATACATAACAAACCTCGAGCGCTAATAGTCTTTAGTCTTTAGTCTTTAGTCTTTAGTTTTTAGTCTTTAGTCTTTGGTCTTTGTGGTCTTTGATCCTTAGGCCTTCATCTTCGGTCTGCGATCAAAGGCCTACGACCAAAGACGTAAGGCCAATCATTCATAGCGAAGCGCCACCAACGGATCGACTTTCGTCGCCCGGCGGGCCGGTATGTAGCAAGCCACCAGGGCGACCATCGTCAATACCACCGAAAGCGCGATATAGGTCATGACGTCAGTTGGTCCAACTCCAAACAGTAATGTCCTTAGCAAACGAGTCAGTATGAGGGCGCCCAGCAGACCGAAAGCGATGCCACCCGCAATCAAATAAATTCCCTGCTTAAGGACCCAATGCAGGATCGCTGTTCTGCTCGCACCCAGCGCTACTCGGATTCCTATCTCGCGTGTACGCTGAGTTACCGAATACGCAATGACACCGTAGATGCCAACAGCAGCGAGCAATAACGCGAGGATGCCGAATAGTCCCACCACCTGCATCGCGAATCTGCGTCTGCTTACGGATTCGCGAACTACATGTTCCATCGTTGTTGCGCCGAAAAGCGGCAAATCTTTATCAACAGCCTTAACCTGCTCTCTTAATGCGGCGGTCAGATTCAAAGGCGCGGCATCTGCGCGTAGATACAAAGCCATTGCGTAAGGAGGATTTTGAAAGGCCGGAAGATAAAGATGAGGTTGAGCGGGTTGGTCGAAACCATCAGTCTTAATGTTTCCGACAACTCCAACGACGGTCATCCAGGGTGTGTCCGCAGAGGGACCGCCGCGTTTCATTCGTAAGCCCACGGGATCACGAGCGCCGAAGTAGCGCTCCGCAAGTGCTGAATCAACGATCACCACCTGAGAGCCTTGGCGATCGTCCCCATCATTAAAGAATCGACCACGGATCAGGGGTGTCTCCAGGGCGCGAAAGTAATTAGGTGATACGACGTTAATTCTTGCGGTCGGGATCGAAGTGTTTGTTGCCGCCTCGCCTTCAATCGTAAAACCACCAGAGTTATGCGAGCCCACCAGGGGTACAGCGTTTCCTCCGCCAATGGCGGCGTACTGCACACCGGGAATCTCACCGGCGCGGCGCACCAGTTCCTTTACAAGACCTGCTCGCTTTACGGGATCTCTATATGGATCAAGTTCTGGATTATTAGGTACGGGTAACCACAGGCGTGCGAGCAGAACATTCTGAGGATTAAATCCCGGATCAACTTCAAGTACGCGAGCAAAACTCTTAAGCAGCAAGCCTGCGCCGATCATAAGTATTAACGACAACGCAAACTCAACAATGACGAGCCCGCTGCGAAAGCGGTTGGTTCGGATGCCGAACCCAGAACCTTGTGTGCCTTCTTTGAGGTTAGCGATGACGTCCGGATTAGAGGATTGCAACGCGGGAACAATACCAAAGAGCAAACCGGTGATCGTTGAGACAGCAAAGACAAAACCCAGGACTCCTGGACTCACTCCCACTTCATTCAAACGCGGAATGTCTGATGGTAAGAACTTCACAATTAGTTCGGTGGTGAGGGCAATGATCGCCAACGCCACTGCGCCGCCAAGAAATGCAAGCAAGAGACTTTCTGTGAGCAACTGCGCAATCAGCCGGCCTCGACGCGCGCCTACCGCGAGACGAATGGCCATTTCACGACGACGCGCCGACGAACGCGCGAGCATGAGGTTCGCCAGGTTTACGCAGGCGATGAGTAATACCAACCCTACAACACCGAGAACTACATATAAAATAGTTTGCACGTTACCGACCAACTGCTCATGAGCCGACAACACACGAACTGACCAACCCGCCGCGGCTGGATATTCTTTAGGGAATTCGCTGTGGAGATTCGCCACCAGGGCATCTATCTTTGCCTGCGCTTGTTTCAGGTCAACGCCGTCTTTGAGACGGCCAATGGCGCCTGGAAGAAGTCGTTGCGCGCGCACCGGCGGACCAAACGGATTCGCTGAGTAACCTGCACTCGCCCACATGTCGACGTCATTACGCAGCGTTTTACCTGGATGCCGAAATTCCGGAGGCATCACACCAATGATGGTGTAAAGGTCGGTATCGGCATAAACCTTCCGGCCAAGGATGTTCGGATCGCTGGCGAAGAGTCGCTTCCAAAGGCCATCGCTAATCACGACACCCTCGGCAAAACCTTTCGCCGGTTCTTCTTCTGCTCCGAACACGCGACCGAGTTGAGCGTTCGCTCCGAGTAAGCGGAAATAATTCGGGCTGACTCCCAGCAATTCAATTCGCTCAGGCCGATCAGATCCCGTCAGATTCGCGTCCACTGGCCAAACTGCCGACACTTGCTCGAACACTCCTGCTCGCTGCTGCAGATCGTGTAATTCATCAACCGATAAACCCACGTCTTCAATTTGCCGGCCCGTTAAATCGTCTCGAATAATTACGATCTGTTCGGGTTTCGGAAACGGTAGAGGCCGAAGCACAACCGCATTTACGACACTGAAGATCGCTGTGTTAGCGCCGATACCGAGGCTGAGAGTTAAGACGGCAATCAATGTAAAGCCAGGACGGTTAACAAGGCTTCTGAAGGCGTAGCGAAGATCTTGAAGAGTGTTCATTATTGAATTCCTTGGATTTCGTCAAACTAATCATTTGTCATTTGATATTTAAGATTTGAGATTTGTCCCGTGTGAGCCAACTTCGTTTTCTACTCCAGAGTGTCAAGAGCCACTTGGTACAGAGCGGCGTCGAAGCTGGGATAAATCTCGAATGTCAATTTTCAAATCTCAAATGACCAATGATTTATTTTCAATCTACAATCGTCAGCTACGCTTATTCGTATCGAAGCGCTTCCAACGGATCGACCTTCGTTGCTCGCCGTGCCGGGATGTAACACGCAATGGCGGCAATCAGAACCAGGAACAACGAGACGGAGATAAACGTGATGGCGTCAGTTGTGCTCACGCGAAACAACATTTGAGACATCACTCGCGTTAGCAGAAACGCTCCAATCAGGCCAGCTCCTATGCCTATCACCGCGAGCGTGATTCCCTGCCGCGCTACCAGATTCAAAACATCCCGCGGGCGCGCGCCAAGCGCCATTCGAATACCAATCTCATGCGTTCTTTGCGTCGCTGTGTAAGAGATCACACCGTAAATACCGACCGCTGCCAGCACCAGCGCCAGCAATGCAAACGAGCTAACGAGCATCATGTTCAAACGCTCTGGTGCGACTGACTCATAACGAATTCGATCCAGTGTACGAATGTTGAAGATCGGCTGCTGTGGATCGACAGCTTGTACTTCAGCGCGCGCCAAAGCCGCGAGCTGCGTGACGTCCATCGGCGACTTGATCACCACGGCTGTGTTCGGCAGTGGAAACTGAAGATAAGACAGATAGCCCTGTACACGGTTCGATGCGACGTTGAGGCGGTCCATGTTCACTCGACCAACCACACCCACCACAGTCAAGAATGGAGATCCCTGGTCGACTGGCGCGAGTCGTATCCGTTTCCCTACGGCGTTTTCATTCGGCCAATAACGTCTTGCAAACTCTTCGTCGATAATGATCGCGTTGAGGCCGAGTACTTGCCGCGCGCCGTCATCGAACTTGCTGAGGTCGCGACCTGCAAGATGCTGACGATTGTCCTGCTCAGTGAAGAACCGGCCCGCACGAAGCGGAATCTCCATCGTCCGAAAGTAATCAGGACTAACTGCGTAAGCCTCGAGTTGTGGCGTGTCATTCGGCGCTGGTAATGGTTGGCCTTCAGCTACAAAACCGGTGCGCCAACTACTTCCGCCAAATGGAAGACCGGAAGTCACACTTGCTGAGTTGATACCTGGCGACGCATTCAACTTCTCGAGCAACCGGCTATAAAAGTCTATGCGCTGTTCAATGGTTCGATACTTCGATTGTGGAAGCGAGACAGTAAACGAAAGCACGTTGTGGTGACCGAAGCCTGGATTAACCTGACTGAGCTGATAAAAACTCCGCAGTAGCAATCCAGCACCTACCAGAAGAATCAGGGCCAAAGCCATCTGGCAGATGGCGAACACGTTTTGTGCTCGTCTCTTCGGAGAACCAGAGCCGCGGCCAGATTCTGTAAGAGCCTGTTGAGGAATCGATCGCCCAGCGCGCCATGCTGGGAGCAGACCGAACGACAGGCCGGTGATGCCCACACACGCTGCGGTGAAGAGCAATACGCGTCCATCGACATCGATCTCCGCGGCGCGCGGTAAGGTGGTCGCCGCCGACGCAACCAACGCTGATGTTAACCAGCGAGCAACTAGCAACCCTGCCACGCCTCCGACTAGAGAGATCAACAGACTCTCGACAAGGAGTTGACGTGCAACACGCGCTCGGCTGGCACCAAGAGCAGTTCGAATCGTGAACTCACGCGCGCGCGCTGCCGCGCGGATGAGCATGAGGTTAGCTACATTCGTGCATGCAACCGCCAGTACGAATAAGGCCGCGCCAAATAAGATCCAGAGGGATCTACCGACATCACCTACTGTATTTTCCAGCAGAGCGGTTACGGCGACGCCGTGTCCACGATTCGTTTCCTGGTATTCAGTTTCAAGAGAGGCGGCAATTCTATCCAAGTCTGCTCGTGCTTGTGCGATTGTTGCGCCTTGCTTCAGTCGAGCAACAGCATATAGGCCAGGATGATTATTTCGATGCTGCCAACTCGCACTCAACTGACCTGCCGAAACCCAGATATCGGCGCGCGCGGGAAAGTCGAAACCCGGTGGCATCACGCCGATAACCGAGTAAGGTTGGTTGTTAAGAGTTATTGCTCGATTGATAATGCTTTCGTCGCCGCCAAACGTTCGTTGCCACAACCCATAACTCAAAATTACAACGAGTGGACCACCAGGCTGATCTTCATCATGATGAAAGAGACGGCCCAACACAGGATTGACTCGAAGTGTAGGAAACAGGTCGGCTGAAACCTGGCCCGCTAACAGACGTTGCGCCTCGCCTGCGCCTACGAGGTTGTAGCTATCGCGATTGTAGGCACCGATGCTTTCAAAAACCTGATTCTGTGCACGCCAATCGAGATAGTTGGGCCACGCAATGAAGAGGCGCTTCATCTGTTGGTCTCGTTCACTTAAGAACACGAGATCGTCAGATTTTGGATACGGTAGTGGACGAAGCAACACCCCATTGAGCACGCTGAAGATGGCGGTGTTGGCGCCGATACCAAGCGCAAGCGTGATCACTGCGACGAGTGTGAACCCCGGACTCTTTAAAAGGGTTCGCGCTGCGTAGCGAAGATCTTTAAGTATTGCGTCCATGATCCTTGGCCTTTGGTCCGGTTGCAATCATTGGTGATTGGAGATTTGACATTTGAGATTTGAGATTTACGTCTCTCATTGCCAGCGGCAAATCTCAAATCTGAATTATCAAATCTCAAATGACCAATGATTCTTTTTCAACCAGCGCCTGAAATCATCATTCGTATCGAAGCGCCACGAGCGGATCGACTTTCGTTGCTCGTCGTGCCGGGATGTAACAAGCCAACAGCGCGACACCAATCAAAAGAATTGCAATGCCGGCAAACGTCAGTGGATCAGTGGGACTGACGTCGTAGAGATAGCTCTTCACAACACGAGTTGCCACCAGTGCCAATCCGGCCCCGATGACGACACCGATAGTCGCGAGCCACATTCCCTGAGAAATCACCAACCGCAAGACGTCGCTCATTCGGGCTCCAAGTGCCATGCGAATTCCCATTTCATGAGTCCGCTCGCTTACTCCGTAACTCATGACGCCGTAGATGCCGATACTCGCAATCAACAATGCCAGAGAACCGAAAACACCAAGCAGCACCGCGCCAAAACGAGCTGGAAACAAAGAGATGTCGATGTTTTCAGCAAGCGACATGACGTTGAACGCTGGAAGATTCGGATCAAGCGCATGCACTTCTTGGCGAACTGCTGCGGCTAGATCTTTTGGATTTCCATTAGTGCGCACGTGAAGGGACATTACCGGCTGTGGATTTTGCGAGTAAGGCAGGAAGATGTAGGGCGTCGGGTCTTCACCCAAGGACCTGTACTTACTGTCTTTAACCACCCCAATGATCTCCCAGGATGACGGCTGCCTGGTTAGCACGCGCAGCCGCTGTCCGATTGGGTTTCTATTTGGAAAGAGATTGCGCACCAGAGTTTCGTTGACGATTGCTACCCGAGGCGCACCTTCACGATCTTGATCGGTAAACTCGCGGCCACTGAGCATCGGAACACCCAGGGTTCTAAAAAAGTTTGGTCCAATAGTGTTGTTGCCGACCGGCGGTAGGTTTTCTCCGGCAGGTGGTTCGTACCCTTCTACAACAACGGGAGATGCAAATGCGGGCGAATAGAAATAGCTAAGTGGCGCCGACTGCGCGATGCTGACGTTCTGAACACCTGGTAGCGCTTGAACTCGACCAGTTAATTGCTGATAGAACTGGCTGGCCTTAGTCGCATCGTACTTTTGCGCGGCTGTGTTGAACGACAGCGTAAGGATATGTTCTGCATCAAAGCCTGGATTGATTGCTCGGGCATGATTCAGGCTGCGCAGAAACAGTCCCGCGCCGATCAGAACGACTATGGACAGCGATACCTGACCAATCACGAGCGCATTACGCAATGTAAAAATACTGCGCCGATCGCCAAGGTGTCGTGATTGATCCTTTAGCGCCGGCACCAGTTCATGCTTTGAAGCCTGCAGTGCGGGAACGAGTCCGAAAATAATTCCTGCAACAACCGAAACTAGCAGTGTGAAACTCAGCACACGCCAATCAAAGTGAAACTCAACATTGACAGGTAACGGAACCGCCGGCTTGAGTGCTGTTAACAAATTGATGAGCTGCAGGTTGAGAATCAAACCCACTAGGCCACCCGCCAACGCAAGCAAAATACTCTCGGTGAGTAGTTGCCTTATTAAGCGAGTCCGAGTGGCTCCAAGAGACAAGCGAATCGCAACTTCCTTGCGGCGTCGAGTGGCACGCGCAAGCAAAAGGTTCGCGACGTTTGCGCACGCAATCAACAACACCAGTCCGACGACTGCGAGCAGTATTTGAGTGACCGGCTTTAACATTGCTCGAAAAGCTGGCCGGCCATTGCCTGCTGCATAGAGAGCAATTTGGAAGTTACGATTCGAGTCGGGATAACTCTGCGCGAGTCGACTTGCCACTACACTCATCTTCACTTGCGCTTGGCGTAACGTTACGCCGTGTTTCAAGCGCGCCATAACATCGAGTGTGCGTGCGTTTCTATTGGCGAGAGGGTTTGGGGCATTACTTACATTGGCGGGACCTGGCCTAACAGTCGACCGCATCATGAGGGGAATCCAGATCTGCCGTGGGAAAGCTTCTTCAGCGCCGACAAAATCCCCTTGTGTAACACCCACAATCGTGAATGTGTGTCCGTTAAGTACCAACGACTTGCCAACCACATTTGCGTCGCCGTTCAATCGCCGTTGCCACAAGTTATGACTAATGACGGCAACCGGGAAGGCACCCGGAGTCTTATCTTCGTCTGGCAGGAATGTGCGGCCCAATTCGGCTTTCACGCCTAAAACATCGAAATAATTGCCCGAGACGAGTGCGCCTTCAACGCGTTCAGCTTGATAGTTGGTTCCGAGATTCAAGGCCACCCATTCGTAAGCCAGCACCCCATCGAAGAGGTCCGTTTCCTGCTGATACTCCACATACTCCGGATAGGAACTTGGATTCTGATCATTTGAGAATATCCAGACGAGATTTTGCGGAGAAGCCACCGGCAGCTGTCGTAGAAACACCGAATTCGCCAGGCTAAAAACAGTTGTGTTAATGCCGATTCCCAACGCGAGCGTGAGTACAACGACGAGAGTAAAGCCTGGACGTTTCGCCAGATTGCGGGCTGCGTAGCGAAGATCTTTGATAAGTGGGTCTATCATAGGTCGTAGGTTCTATTCGTACCGCAATGCAACAAGCGGATCGACCTTCGCCGCTCGCCTCGCCGGGATGTAACAAGCCAACAACGCGACGAAGGTCAGCACCAAACTAACAACCACTATCGTGAAAGGGTCTCTTGCGGTTACTCCAAAGAGGAGCGTGCTCAGCAATCGTGACGCCGCGAGCGACCCGATCACGCCAAGCACAACGCCAGCTATTGCTAAGCGGACGCCATGGCCCAACACCAACTTCATTACATCGGTTCGCTGTGCGCCAAGAGCCATGCGTACGCCAATCTCGTGCGTGCGCTGGTTAGCTACATACGAAACAACTCCATAAACACCTACGGACGCGAGTGTGAGTGCAAGAATCGCAAAGAGCGTCAACAGAGTTGCCGAAAAGCGCTCCGGTGAGAGCGACTCGGCCATGCTGTCTTCTAACGTTCTCGGATTATTTAAACTGACATCCTGATTCAACGTCCGAACGGCGGCTTGTATCTGTGATGTTATTGACTGAGCGCCTGGTTTAGCGCGAGCGAGAATTACTGCCCCTCGAATCTGATTCTGCAAATAACTCATATATAACGTGGCGCGTGTGTCGCGTCCGAGTCCACGATCGCGGGAGTCAGCTGCGACGCCGACGATGGTGAACCAGCGTTCTGCTGGCTGCAGGACTACCAACTGAAACTGCTTGCCGAGCGGATCCTGATCGGGAAAGTACTTTCGCACGAACGCTTCGTTGACTACCGCCGCAGGTGGATGATCAACGTCATCCTGCATTGTGAGAGCGCGGCCCTTGCGTAACGGGATTCGCATCGTGTCAAAGTAGTTTGGCGAAATAAACCGCAGATCGGCCAGGCGTTCATTGCCGGGTTGTGGGGGTGGAAGATCACGGAGTCGAACGACGGAACCCGCGCCATCAAATTGTCTTTGTGGTAGACCGTTGCTGATCGCTACTGATTCAGCATCCGGAATAGTCTGCAGTTGGTCGATAAGCTTCTGGAAAAACCCACCGACCTCTTTCGGCGTTGGGTATTTGGTGTTATCCAGACAACACATCGCCACCGTATTGATGCGGCTCGAATCAAAACCAAGGCGATCATTTTTTAGATTCTGAAGCGTCTTAACCAGCAAACCGGTGCCAACGAGTAACACGATCGCCAAACCAATCTCGACCACCACCAGCGCATCCCTGGTCACGCGATTGCGAACCGTACCTTTCGCACCTCGCCCGGCTTCACGTAGCCATGAGTGCAGGTCTTTTCTCGAAACTCGCAACGCGGGAGCCAATCCAAACAGCACGCTGGCAAAGAGCGACACACCCATCGAAAACAGAAACACTTGAGAATCAATTCGTAATGCTTGAGGTCGAAACGACGGAATTCTTGGCGTCAAACTGAGGAGTGGTCCAAATGAAAGCCATGCAAGCAGGAAGCCAGCGAGACCACCGAATAGGCCGAGCACGACACTCTCCGTCAAGAACTGCCTGAGCAAACGCCCGCGGGTAGCTCCAATAGCAACCCTCACGGCTATTTCTCTCTCTCTTGCTGTGGCTCTTGCCAGCAACAGATTCGCGATATTGGCGCAAGCGATCAAAAGTAGAAGGCCAACCGCGCCAAGCAGAACCAATAGCGTCGTCCTCGTGTTTCCCTGATCGGAATAGAAACGTTGCAGTGATCCGACGGTTACTCCCCAACCTGAATTCGTTGCTGGAGACTCTTGTTCGAGTTGACGGGCCAGAGTATCCATCGACGATTGCGCTTGGGCGATCGTGACATCAGGTTTGAGTCGAGCAAAAACCATTAATATGTGCGCCCGTTGCAGCGGGGATGCTTTGTCGAGCGCGAGCGGAGTCCAAACTGAAATGTTGTCGCGGGCAAACTGGAAGTCTTTGGGCAGTATCCCGATGATGGTAAATGGCTCGCGGTCCTGTGCTCGCCAAATAGTTTTGCCAATCGCATTCGGATCGCCAGCAAATTGGTTTTGCCAAAACTCGTAACTCAGGACGGCAACTCGATCGCGCCCAGGTTGATCTTCCTCGCTGGTCCAGAAGCGACCGGCTATCGGTTCCACGCCAAGCATCGGAAAGAAACTCGACGAGACACAGTTACCGGGAATTAATTGCGGCTCACCTTCCTGGGCCAATCGATAACCACATCCCTGCATACCGGCGAGATGCTCGAAAGAAGTCGTTCGTTCTTGCCACTCGAGGAAGTTGTGGCCTGTAACAAACAGCCAATCGAGATTCTGACTAGCTTTTGTTTCGAGAACAGTGACGAGACGTGAAGGGTCTTTGAACGGAAGAGGTTGAATGATTACAGCGTTGGCAACAGAAAAGATCGCGCTGTTTGCCCCGATGCCGAGCGCCAAAGTCAAAACAGCAATAAAAGTAAATGCCGGATTCTTCCGCAACATACGCAACGCATAACGGAGATCTTGAATTGTCTCTCTAATCATTTCTAAAAATCTCTGACTTTCGAGTTTGGACTTTTGACTTTGGACCAAAACAAAGCGCTCTTATTCGTACCGCAACGCCACCAGCGGATCGACCTTCGTCGCCCGTCTCGCTGGAACATACGTCGCCGATAACGCAGCGAGACTCAGCACAACACTGACAGTCGCAAACGTGAACGGATCGGTTGGTGAAATTCCATAAAGGAGATTCGCGAGCAAACGTGTCAGCAAGAACGCAATGAACAGTCCAGCACCAACTCCGATCAGTGCGACAAGCAATCCGTCACGCATCACAAGTAAATGAATGTTTGAAGGCTGGGCTCCCAGGGCCATGCGAATACCAAATTCGTTGATGCGATTATTGACGTTGAGTGATATCACTCCATAGATCCCAATCACAGCCAACACTAGTGCCGTGATCGCAAAGATCGTTAACAACGAACTCGCCAGCAGCTTCGTACTGACAGATCGGCGCACCGTTTCCTCCACAGTCTGAACGTCGTAAAGCGGTAACTGGGGATCTAGTGCTGCCAGATCGTTCCGAAGTGCAGAAACAACTGCGGTAGGCTGCACCGATGTGCGTACGACGAGCGAGGTTTCACGTTGCGGCCATTGCGAATACGGCTGATAGATGTAGAACTTTGCATCTTCATCGAGCTGCCGGTTCTTGACGCTTCTTACGATGCCAACAATTGTCAGCCACGGAGCATTACTTGTTTGGCCGCCCAACTTGATTCGTTTACCGATCGGATCACCATTGGCCCAATAGTGATGAGCGAGCTTCTCATCCACAATCGTCACCAGCTGCGTATTCGGCGTATCGCTTGATTCGAACGGGCGTCCACGGAGCAGCTTGATTCCCATTGTGTCGAAGTAATTCGGTGTGACGCTTCGTCGCCATGCGTCGCGCGCAGGTTCGCCGGCAGCGGGAACGTAGCCTTCTGCCGTAAATGCGTAACCGCCACCGCCACCGCTAAAAGGCACAACCTGACACAGCGATGCTGATTCGACGCCGGGCGTCTGTGCTACACGTTCAAGCAATTCGCTGAAAAACGCGCGGGTCTGGTTATCGTCAACGTATCGCGATTCCGGAAGAGAGATCGTGGCTGAGAGAACCCTGTCCGCAACAAACCCTGGATCAACTGAAGTCAGATTTTTAAAGCTACGAACCAGGAGCATTGCGCCGGTCAGCAGGATGAGCGACAGCGCGATCTGTACGGCGACAAGTGCATCGCCCAGGCGTCGTGATCCTTTTGAGATCGACACACGACCGCCTTGTTTTATCCGGTCGTGCAAACTACCACGCACGCCTTGCAACGCGGGCGCGAGCCCGAATAACAATCCAGTGAGTATTGTTAACGCGATCGTAAACAAGAGCACTTCGGGTCGTAGGTGTGCTGATTCGATCAAAGGAATCTGTTCAGCCAGGCCAGTCTTTAAGAGTTTGATGGACCAGGCTGCCACCAGGAGACCGAGCATTCCTCCCACGAGCGCAACAAGCAAACTCTCGACGAGGAGTTGCCGCACGAGGCGAACGCGCGAAGCACCGAGACAACGCCGCACAGCCATCTCTCGAGTGCGAAGAGTTGAGCGGGCTAACAGCAGGTTCGCGATGTTTGCGCAGGCTATTAAAAGGACCAGGCCGACTGCCGCTAGTAACACAACAAGAGGGACTTTCACGTTCCCTACGATTCGATCCTTCAACGGAACTGCCACCGCAAAGGGGTCAGAGCCCAACGCCCCGATACCAAGTTGTGACTCATTTTGCCGGTAAAAATCGGACCAAATCGCACCGAATTCACTCTTCACATCTTCAAGTCGATAGCCATCTCTGGTTCGACCGACAACCGAATAGTTCCAGTAACCGATGTTGTTGCGGTCCAGCGCAAGAGGAACCCAGAGATCGATATGCGAAGGAAAGTTCGGCTGTTCAGCTTGGTTGGGAAAGTTGGTAGCTTGCGGCATAACGCCGACCACAACGTAAGGCTTAGTGTCGAGATTGATTGCTTGTCCGACGATTGGAGCGCCGCCAAAACGTCGTTGCCATAGTTCGTAGCTAAGAATGACGACGTTCGCATTCCCCTCAGTGTCTTCGCCTTGACGAAACGTGCGGCCCGTCAGTGCATTCAACCGAAGAACGTTGAAGTAATCTGCAGTGACCGCAGCGGCACCTAATTGTTCCGGATCACCCCAGCCGGTAAACGACAGAGTGCCAGTTTCGTAAGCTGCGAGACTCTCAAGAGTCTTCGTCCGATCTTTAACTGCGAAGAAGATGCCAGGTGTGAGATTTACTTCATGAAGTTTCTTGCTGGGTGCTGAAAGCCAAAGGGTGACGAGACGATCTGACTCGGGTAGTGGTAGAGGACTTAGAAGTAGCGACTGAACAATGCTGAACATCGCGGTGTTCGCACCTATCCCAAGGGCCAGCGTCAGAACAACAGCGATCGCAAAAGTTGGTCGCTTCAGCCAGAGACGAATCGCGTATTGGATGTCCTTGAAGATGTTCATTTGCCTGCCTGCTCCTGGTCTTTGGCCTTAGGACTTTGGCCTTGTTCTTTGTCCTTTGCTTCAACGTAGTGGGAAACAGTCAGTACCGAAACGCGGTAGCGTCGGGTCGTCTTCCGATTACAGGGCCTCTAATGGAACGAAGACCCGACGCTACCGCGTTTCGGTACTGACTGTTTCCCACTACGTTGTGTTGCACCGTGGACATGCCAAGTACCAAAGCTCAAAGAACAAAGCTCAAAAGTACCAACTGGTTATTCATATCGAAGCGCCACCAGCGGATCGACCTTCGTCGCGCGTCGCGCCGGGATGTAAGACGCCAGCAGACCAACGACGAGCAGTCCAACCGCAACTAAACCGAATGTTGTAAAGTCAGTGGCTGATACGCCGAACAGAAGACTCGACATCATCCGGGTCAGAACTATCGAACCCAACAGCCCGATGATGAGACCAAGGCCAATCAACTGCATTCCCTGGCTGACGAACAGGCGCATGACCTGTTGATGACCGGCGCCGAGCGCCATTCGTATTCCTACTTCATGCGTTCGCTGAGCTACCGCATACGAAATCACGCCATATACGCCCGTCAGCGCGAGAACCAGTGCCAGCGCCGCAAGTATTGAAAACAGGAATGTATTGAATCGTCGGGGAGAAGCTTCACGCGTGAGTATGTCAGGCAACGTGTTGACCTCGGTGACGGCCATGTCCTTATCGACGGATGCGATTTCTCGTTTGATTCCTGCTGCGAGGGTTTTTGGATCCACGCTGGTTGAACGAATTGAGAGCAGGCGATCTCGTTGGCCGGCAGGACCCATTGGCGTGTAGATTTTGATCCGAGGCTCTACTTCGGATCCGAAGGCACGCACTTCTTTCACCACCCCAACAATCTCATGCCACTTTGGACCGTTGTATTGAATACGCTTGCCAACTGCACTCTCATTCGGCCAAAAACGGCGAGCCAGATTCTCATCAACCAGCACAACCGATCTGTTGTTCTCAACTTCATCTTCCGTAAACGAACGCCCACGCAGTAACTGAACATTCATCGTTCGGAAGTAATCGGGTGTGACTATTCCCCAATCAACGTTGATCTGTTCACCAGGTTTCAGCGGTGGATGACCTTCTGGAAATATATCGTTTTGCCAACCGTCCTCGATGCCGGGCAGGGTATTTGAGAGCGCAACAGCTTCAACGCCAGGATGTGCTTTTAGCCGATCAAGGATGTCATGCAATACGACGGAAAATTGTGCGTTATCTCGATAACGGTTTCGGGAAGGTCTGAGCTCCATGGTGAGTACGTTCTGAGCGTTAAAACCGAGGTCTGCATTGACGAGACGGAATAGACTTTTGACGAGCAAACCCGCACCGATCAGCAGCGCGACTGACAACGCAACTTCAGAAACAACCAGGGCACTGCGCACGCGCTTCCCTTGTCGGTCAGTCGTCGTAATGCCGTTGTCTTTTAGATTGTCGTGAAGCGTGACTTTGGAAAATCGAAATGCCGGGATCATTCCAAAGAGAATTCCCGTGAGCAACGAAATGGCTAGATTGAATGCGAGCACTTGATAATTCAGTTCCAGAAACTGCATTCGCGGAACAGTGGAGTGCTCGACCTTACTGAGCAGGGTGATGGCCCACCACGCGAACAGGAGACCGACGAAACCGCCCGCCAGTCCCAACATCAAACTCTCCACCAACAGTTGTCTTGCTAATCGCCAACGCGACGCGCCGAGTGCAGCACGCACTGCTAACTCGCGGCTTCTTGAGGCAGCTCGCGCCAGTTGAAGATTCGCGACGTTCGCGCAAGCAATGAACAAAACGAGAGCAACTGCTCCAAACAGAATCTGCAACGCCCAACGAACGTTACCGGTGATGCTGTCTTGCAACGAGAGAACGTTAATCTTAGTTGCACCCGCGTTTTCGCCGGGATACTCGCGTGCAAGATCCTGCGAAATGCGATTCATGTCAGTTCGCGCCTGATCAAGCGACACGCCTGGCTTTAATCGCGCGATAACATTGCCGCCGATTCGCACGTCACGGTTATTCCAGTTCATTGGTCCAACTAAGAGCCACAATGGCGGCGGGCCGTGATGTTTGAACTCTGGATTCATCACGCCGATGATCGTGTACGGTCGATCGTCGAGCGTTACTGAGCGACCGACGATCTGCGGATCACCGCCGAAGCGCTCCTGCCAGAATGCGTAGCTAATGATCGTGACTGGCGCTGCACCCGGTTTGTCGTCTTCAGCAGAAAAGTCTCGCCCCATTACGGGAGTGAAGCGCATTACCCTGAAGTAGTCCGCCGTAACCATGCGCGCGTCGAGACTCTCCGTCTCACCAACGCCGGTCACGTTCACGGACCAACCGCGAAAGAGCGACATGCCTTCAAACGATTGATTGCGCGTTCGCCAATCCTGAAAGTTAGGATATGAAACCCAACGGTTCGGGACTTCCTCGCCGGTCTCATTCATCCACACCAACCGATTAGCCTCGGGATAAGGAAGAGGGCTTATCAGAACCGTGTAAATCACGCTGAACATCGCGGTGTTTAGACCGATGCCGGCCGCTAGTGTGGCGACTGACAACAGAGTGAAGCCCGGGTGTGTCCGTAGCCATCGAAAACCGTAAATGAGATCCTGGAGCAAGTTTCCCATTAAGCCCTCTCTCAGGTGCTGAGTTGATCGATCATCGATATGTCTTTGCTCCGGAGGAGCAGAATGTTTATAGCAAGCGATTCACGGAACGGCGCCCGCTCCGTCAGGAGCGGAATGTAAGCTTGATTGCCGCCGATATTGCGCTCCGCTGGAGCGCTTTACGATTCGCCCGCCCAGCTATAAACATGTTGCGCCTCCGGAGCATTCCGGTTAGTAATCGGCTCGGTCCAGTCTCTTCTGCACGCGGCCGCGCTCGTATTCCGAGTTGATTGTCTTCGCGGTATTAACAAGTGCAGTGCGTAGTCGCGGTTCGGATTGATATCGATCGAGCGCGTCAATCAAGAACGAGGCCTTCTCATAGTCAGACCCAATCCGCGACGCTGACTGCATCGCATCGACTAGTGCATTTGAATTCAGGTTCGGAACTTTTAAGAGGCTCGAAAGAACTCGGCGATGCTCGTAATCAGAGCTGAGCGAATTCAACGTATTGAACCAATCGGCGCGCAAACCATCATCGGACTGATATCGATCAGCTGCCTCGATCAGAAACACGGCTTTCTCATAATCCGACGACAACAGTCGCGCTGAATGCACCATCGCTGAGAGTGCGTTTTTAGTCGGTTGTTCTTTCTTGAGAATGCCGCTCAACGTGCGACGGCGCTCGTAATCAGAACTGAGGCGATCCAGGGAGGCAAAAAAATCAGGGACCAAGGCATCTTTCGAAACGAAAATGGGCGCTACTTGCAGTGACATTTGGGCGCGTTCGTAATCGCTCTCGATTGTCTGCGAGGCATTGCGAATCGCCGTTTTCAATTCTTCATCGTTTAGACCAGGAGCTTGAAGGAAGGCTTCGAAGTAAATGCGTCGGACGTAATCTCCCTTGATGTAAGTCAACTCTTCTGCCAGGCCACGCGCGCCACGCTTATTCAGAATCCGCTGCACGCGATTGCGCGCATCCAGTCCGCCTTCGCGTGCTGCCTGCAACAACACACCGCGTAACCATTGGCGAGCTTCATTATCAAACTCGCGCGTTCTGCCATCGACCGAGTATTCGCGCTTTAATTCGCCGGCGCCGCCGCGTGTAACTTGCAATCGAATGCTGTGTGGGCCACGACTGTCGATAATCTTCAACGAACCGTCAGAGGGAATGTTTGATACATCGGAATAGTCGTCGTTGAATTCAACTTTGTTCTCGACGCGCACTTCGATCTTTTTGTTGTTGTCGCTTTGTACCCAATTCCATGTGGATCTGTCCTGATTCACCTCAGTCTTTTGGCCGGCGGCAAAAGAAGCGAATGTCAGAATAAGAACGACAGTGAGAATTGATCTGAGTTTCATTTCTTTTTCCCCTCCTGTTAGCCTGCGAAGCAGGCGTGAGCATAAAGCCTGGGGCGTCAGACCCAGGTTGGTGGTGTTTTCAAAATCCGAGCCGGAGCAGCCGAAAGAACTGTGATTCTCTGTCGCCCGTTTCACGGGCTGCCGAGAATGAACCGCAATCCTTCCTGGGGCTGACGCCCCAGGCTTTAAGCTGTCCGCCTGCTTCGCAGGCTTATTCAGATCTCAACGCGGTCAATGGATCCACCTTCGTTGCGCGTCGCGCTGGTAGATAGCACGCCAACAACGCCACGATCATCAGAACCAGCGCGATGATCCCAAACGTCACAGGGTCTGTCGGTTTCACTCCAAAAAGCATCGTGGACATCAAGCGCGTCAACCCAAACGCCGCCACCAAACCAACCGCGACCCCGGCAATCGCCATCTTCATCCCATGACTCAACACGAGCCGGATGATGTCATTTCGTCCCGCACCAAGCGCGACGCGAATTCCGAGTTCATGCGTACGCTGACCGACGAGGTATGAAATGACTCCGTAAATTCCCAGGCTCGCCAACAGTAGGGCCACGGTTGCAAACGCGCCGAGAACGATCATCGAGAAGCGTCGTTCCGACAGTGAATCGGAGATCACCTGATTCAATGTCTGCACATTCGACACTACGTTCTGGTCGTTCTGAGACTGGATCGCGCTACGCACTGAAGCAAAGAACGGAGAGGCTTCAGTGCCGCTACCTTCGCCCTTAAAGCGAACGACAGCGCCGATAACTCCCGGCATGTTGTTATCAGCCATACCGCGGAATGATAGATAAAGCTGAGCTTGTAATCTGTCAGGCGTGTCGCCGTCTAAACCCCACTGCTTCACATGTCCGACAACACCAATGATTTGCAGTGGAGTTTCACCGATGAGTATTCGAGAACCTATCGGGTCTTTATCTTTGAAGTGTTTGTTCGCAAATGTCTCATCGATAACCGCGACTGGTGTGGCACGTTCATCGTCGGTCGCGGTAAAGAAACGACCACGTTTAAGTGGAATACTCATCGCATCCAAGTAGTTCGGTTCGACCGTATAGACGAACGCATCGTGCATATCACTTGTGCTCGTAGGTTTCGGCTCACCCTCGATCCAAAAGTACAAATCATCTGCACCTTGTATCGGAAGCCCCCCATCTGACAACGACACAGCTTCGACTCCCGGCGTGGTCC
The DNA here is from genome assembly GCA_046765655.1 of Acidobacteriota bacterium. Lineage (GTDB taxonomy): Bacteria > Acidobacteriota > Blastocatellia > Pyrinomonadales > Pyrinomonadaceae > PSRF01. The sequence goes on along the minus strand of JBKPMX010000013.1, from coordinate 20,543 downwards.
TGATCTTTTCATTCAGCTCGCGCAGCGCGGTCCGGACGGTTTGCGGACTCGAATTCGCCATCCATGGCGGTAAGCTGATGCTGAACGTCATCACGTTCTCTGCACGAAAGCCTGGATCGACGTTCCACAACGCATTCAATGTCCGAATCATCAAGCCGGCGCCAATCAGGAGCACCAAGGCAAGCGCCATCTCAACGGCGACGAAGATGCCTTGCACGCGCGCGCGCCCGGCGCTCGCTGAGCGTCCACCTTCTTTCAACGTTTGACTGAAGCGGCGTTGTGAAGTCTTCAGAGCTGGAATGAGGCCAACCAGTAAGCCAGTGAGCAGTGACACACCCAGGGTAAACAGAACCACCCGACGATCAAGTACCACCTCATTTGCACGCGGCAAGGCGGTCGGCAGAGCTTTCAGCGCGAGGGAGGTTCCCCACGCGGCAACAGCGAGACCAAACGCGCCACCCAGGAGCGCGAGCAGCGTTGTTTCCGTCAGTGACTGTCGCAGCAAACGCCAACGGCTGGCGCCGAGCGCGGCACGAATCGCGTATTCACGCGTCCTGCTCGTTGATTTTGCGAGCAGCAAATTACTAACGTTCACGCACGCGATCAGCAACACAAAACCTACCGCTGCAAGTAACGTCCAAAGCGTTGCCTGAACAGAGCCCACGACGCGCTCCATCATTGGGATGATCTTCGCGCCGTTCCCCTTGTTTGTATTTGGATACTCAACAGCCAGCGCCTGCATTATTCGATTGAGATCTGAGTCCGCTTGCGCAACGGTTACACCCGGTTTGAGTCTACCGATACCATGTATGCCCAACGCGGCACTCCGACTCTTCAGTGCCGGACTATTCCATTGAGCAATTGGAACGAACACATCAACGCCACGTGTGAACGGGACTGTGGCCGGAATAACACCGACCACTTTGTAGCTTTTGTTGTCGAGCGTGAGACTTTTCTCGAGAACATCGTTTGCGGAGCCAAACTTCTCCGACCACAACGTCGAGCTAATAAGTACGACCGGATCAGCGGCGCTGCTGTCGTCAGCCGGGACAAACGCTCGGCCCAGTTGCGGCTTTACCCCAAGCACTGTGAAGTAGTCTGCTGAGATCAATCGTGCAGTAACACGTTGAGCTTCACCCACACCGACCAGGCTGTATGCGTAACCGCGTGAGATAGCCATGGCTGACAGCGTTTTGTTCTCACGCTGTAGGTCCAAAAAATTTGGATACGGCATCGCGCCGGCGTCGAAGTTTGGTTTGCTTTGATGAATCGTGATGAGTTGTTCGGGCTCGGGGAATGGGAGAGGTTTCAACAAGACGCCGTTCACGACCGAGAACAATGCGGCGTTGGCGCCGATGCCTAGCGCGAGGGTTACCACCACGATAAGGCTGAAGCCAAAGTTCTTCAGTAGCAATCGGAGCCCGTAACGTATGTCATGCAGCATGTCAGTTCCCTCTTCGGATTTCGGAATTCGAATTTCAGATTTTGCGGGCGCGGATTAAGAGTTCGATTGCGCGCCGGACAAAATCCGATATATCCGAAGTCCGAAATCCGAACTCCTTTCATTCCTCTCTCAGTGCCGTCATCGGATCGACTCGCGATGCTCGCCGCGCCGGCAGGTAGCCTGCAAATACCGCCACCGCCAGCAACACCGACGAGGCGAGCGCAATAGTTAAGGGATCATTCGGTTTTAGACCGAACAAAAGAGACCCTGCGGTTTTCGTCGTTAGAAGTGCAGCTCCTAACCCCAACGCGAGACCAATCACTACAAGTATCATTGCCTCACGCAGGACCAGCCACAGGACGTTTCCTCTACGTGCACCCAAAGCCATCCGAATACCAATTTCGTTTGTTCTTCGTGCGACTGCGTACGACATCAGGCCGTAGAGACCAATGCACGCGAGTAACAGCGCAAGCAGTCCGAAAAACGACGCCAACCTCGCAATCAATTTTTGCTGCACGAGTGAACGACCGATGTGGTCCGACAAGGTGACTACTTCGTCAATTGGAACATTTGGATTCACTTGTTTGATGGCCTGCCGCACGCTCGCAATGACCTGATCGGGTGGGCCCTGCGTTCGCACCATAAAGTTAGGGAGAGACTGAGGCCTTTGCGCGTGAGAGTAGTACGCCATCGGGCGCGTCTCTTCCGTTAGCGATCCATACTTTGCATCCTTAACTACACCAATGACCTCAATGGATTCGTTTTTGGGGCCGCCAATACTGAATGTTTGGCCCAATGGATTCTTGTTCGAAAACAGTCGCTGGGCCATCAGTTCGCTGATGACAGCCACCTTCGGACTTTCCAACGTGTCGGCAGTCGTGAAGTTCCTGCCAGCAATCAAGGGCAGACCCATCACGCGAAAGAAATCAATTCCCACGACATTGTTTCTGATGATTCTCTGCTGCTCGGGTAGATCCTCGCTCACTCTCGCGAGGCTGCTCCACTGTCCCTGCCGGAACACGAAAAACGAAAACGCGGCGGAATCGACGCCTGGTACACGCTTCACGTTGTCTTCAATGTCGCGAAGTAGTATCGGGAGTTTTGGATCGTCTTCTTTATAACCAGTTGCAGATGGATCGACATCGAACCGAACCACATTGTGCACGTTGAATCCGCTCGGAAGACCTTCGAGATTGATTAGTGTGCGAACGAAAAGTCCGGCACCAACCAGAAGCACCAACGAGAGTGCTACCTGTGAAATCACCAGCAGCTTTCCGAGTGGACTTTGAAACGCATTCGCTGCTCCTGTCCTACCACTCTTCAACGACTTGTTTGGCTCGACGTGCGCAGCTCGTAACGCGGGCGCGACGCCGAATACAATCGCCGACAACAACGAAGCGACAATTGTAAATGCGAGGATTCGACCGTTGGGCGAGACATCGATCGGCAGCGAATCGGGACCGTCTGACGCCATCAGCACCAATGTTCGGCTTCCCCACCAGGCGATGATGACTCCAGCTATACCGCCGACGATTGCGATTAGCAGACTCTCCGTCAGCAACTGTCTAACGAGACGCATGCGCCCAGCACCAACGGCCATGCGAACCGCAAACTCTCTTCGCCTGGCAGCACCGTTGGCTAGCAGAATATTCGCGACGTTCGCACACGCGATCAGCAAAACCAATCCCACGACCGCCATCAGAATTTTCAAAGAGACGGAGAATTGTTTACGAAGGTCTGATATGCCTCTTCGCAAACTCGTGAGCTCGATGCTGGCATTCTGGAGGCCAGCCTGCTGTCTGGCGTTTGGTGGATTGTCGGCTGCTGAAAGCATCCACTGCTTGAAGAATAAATTAACTTCGGCCTGCGCTTGTTCAGTTGTAACGCCGCTTTTCAATCGCCCGATCAAATACATCGATTGAAACCCGTTGTCGTCGCGACCATCCCAATAAGCCGGCGGAAGCTTCTTTTGCATTGCGAGCGGTATCCACACGTCCGGCAATTGTCCGACAGTCGTTCCAAAAAACTCTTTTGGTGCGACTCCCACGATCGTATAAACGACTTGATCGATCGCGATTGTTTGCCCCACAGCGTTCGAGATCCCACCGAGTCTCGTCTGCCATAGCGAGTGACTGATGACTGCTACAGGATGATTTCCGACAATTTGATCGTCAGCATCGGTGAGTGTACGGCCAAGACTGGCGTTTACTCCGAGCACTGGGAAATAGGTCCCTGATACTGGTTGCACATTCAGTTTTTCAATGTCGCTCGTCGTGCCGTTTGCGCTGATTCTGCCGTGTACGGTCCATGGAATACTCAATAACGCGCCGACTCCCTCAAGAGTTTGTGTCCGCTGTCGCACCTCCCGATAAAACGGGAACGAAAACAAATCAGTTTTCTCTCTAGGAAAACCATTTGAGACTCCGGCGTCCTCACCGTTGCCAAATAGGACCAATCTGTCAGGCTCGTGTATCGGAAGTGACTTCAACATCACTGCGTCAATTAAACTAAAGATTGCTGTGTTCGCACCGATGCCTAGCGCCAGGGACAATACGGCGATCAAGGTCACACTTGGTCGCTTAAGCAACATTCGCAAGCCGTAACGTAAATCGTGAAGCATCTCGATTCTCCTATCTTGAAGCAACGAGCGAAGGGCTAAGTGGTAAGCACTCTTTGCGCTTTGCTCTTAGCGCTTTGCTCTTCCCCTTTTGCTCATTCATATCGAAGCGCCACCAACGGATCGACTTTCGTTGCTCTTCGTGCCGGGATGTAACAGGCCAGCAGCGATACAGCCGCAAGCACCACAGCGCCGACTCCGAATGTAAACGCATCCCTTGGACTGACGCCGTAGAGTTGTTGCGTGTCAATGAATCGTGTCGCGACCAGTGCAGCAATCAATCCGATCAACAATCCTCCGATTGTTAGTATCAATCCTTGCCGGAGGACGAGTCGCAGCACGTCTGCAGGCTTCGCTCCCAACGCCATCCGAATGCCGACCTCGTGCGTGCGACGACTGACGATCCAAGTCATGACGCCGTACAAACCGACGCTCGCTAACACCAATGCGAGGAACCCGAAAACTCCAACAAGCGTCGAAGCGAGAGTAACCGCTGCCAGCGCATTGCTAATTTGGTTGGACATAGGCGCGGTGTCACTTACATCGATCGATGGATCTAAGCCAAGCAGCTCCGCGCGAACCGCTGCGACCAAATCAGCGGGATCGTTCCTGGTTCGCAGAACGATGTTGGTGTAACTGCCATAGCCTTTTTGCAATGCGGGTAGATCAAAATGCGGTACCGGCTCTTCTGTAAGGTCGTGGTATTTACTGTTTGCGGTGATGCCTATGATCTCGAGCGCTGGACCTTTGGTGTTGCGCATTAGTCTGCGGCCAAGAGCGTTTTCCCCGGGGAATAATCGTTGTGCGAGGGCTTCGTTAATCACAACCACTTTTGGCGAGTTCGCTGTGTCTTGTTCAGTAAACCCACGCCCGGCCGTTATCTTGATTCCCATGGTTTCGTGATAGCCTGGGCCAACCTCGCTCCCGTCAAACGCGGTCTGCTGATTCTGTTCAGGCGGCCGTCCCTCGACGAAGATGCTCCCCATAAACTTGCTACCACTGAACGGCATTACCAACCCATAACTCGAAGCCTCAACACCAGGCAGTTTTGCTAGTCGTTCAAACACCTGCTGTTGAAACGCTTGACCACGGGCTTCGTCATATTTCTTGTCGTCCAACTCAAACGGGACGACGAGCAGATGTTCGGCTTTGAATCCGGGATCAATCGCGAGCAGGTTTCGGAGGCTCCGTATGGAAAGACCAGCGGCAATCAGCACGACTATAGAGATCGCTAACTGACCCACGACGAGAAGGTTGCGAACGTTGAAGCGCCGTTCGCGTTGATTCGAAACGCCGCCCTGTTCCTTCAACACTGGAACGAGATGCGCCCTGGTACTCTGCCATGCGGGAACAATTCCAAACATCAGCCCCGCAACGAGAGTGGTCAAAGCGGTGAACGCAAGTACGCGACGGTCGACACCTTGACCGAGCAACGCGCGTGCGATGTCGAGTCGTGATTGGCTCTTAACGATCAACGTGACGAGCCACGGAGAGATCAGCAGTCCGACACTACCGCCGATGAACGCCAACAACAAACTTTCAGTCATTAATTGCCGTGTTAAGCGCCAACGGTTAGCACCGAGTGAAAGCCGGATACCGATCTCTTTGCGACGCGCCAAACCTCGAGCGAGAAGCAGTCCGGCAACGTTCGCGCAAGCAATAAACAAAACAAGACAGACGACGATCATCAAAAGCTTGAGTGGCGAGGAGAATCTTTTTCTAAGTATTGAAACGCCCTTTCCGCCGGGCTCGAACTGGATGTGGCGCTCACTGAACGGAAGTCCTTTTGTGATCGTTCCTGCGGGCGTGTGTGCCTCCGTAATTCGTTGCGCGACGAGGTCGAATTCGGCTTGCGCCTGCGACACGGAAAGACCGTCCTTGATTCGACCGAGTAGTTGCAAAAAAGCATCCGTGCGCTTCTCGATGAATTTCGATTGAGCCAACTGCGGATGCATCAGCACAGGCACCCACAGCTGTGTCGGACGCTCGAGTATCATTCCGGTGAATGACGCTGGTGCCACTCCGATCACAGTCAGCGAGTTATTATTCAAGGTGAGGGTTTTTCCGATCGGATTCTCTTCTCCAAAATACTTTTGCCTGAACGCCTCGCTAACAACAACAAATGGTTGCGTTCCCGGGGTTCGGTCCTCTTCCGGTGAGAATGTCCGACCGCGAGCGGCTTTGACACCGAGGACGTCGAAGTAGTTACCGGTCACAAACTCACTCGCCACTCGCTCCACACGATCGCCGTTTTGCCATTCCAGCTGCGTGCGATTGAATCCAATCAACCCCGAAAAGACGGTTCCATCAGCGCGGTAGTCGTTGAGAACCGGATATGAAAACGCGTTGCTGACGAAGTATGGGTTCGTACTGACTGAATTGATCAAAACGAGTTGCTGAGGCTCGTGAACTGCAAGCGATCTGAACAGCAACTTGTCACTGACACTGAAGATCGCAGTGTTTGCTCCGACTCCGAGAGCCAGCGTGATCACAGCGACGATCGTGAAGCCCGGTTGCTTCACCAGCATCCGGAGGCCGTAACGGAGATCTTGAAGTATGGACTGCATATCGTGGTCTTTGGTCTCCTCCCTTGGTCGCGGGTGCGTCCGTCCCAAAGGCCAAAGACCAAACGGTCTAAGGCCTAAGCCCGCGCCTTTCACTCGTATCGAAGCGCCTTCAGTGGATCGACTTTCGTTGCGCGATGCGCCGGCAGCCAACACGCTACGAGCGCCACTGCCAATAACAGGATCGTGATCGAAGCGAATGTCAGTGGGTCACGTGACTCGATTCCATAAAGCAGGCTGGTCATGAGTCGCATCAAGGCCCAGGCAGCGATCAAACCGATGACTACTCCTATCAACGCCAAGCTCATGCCCTGACGAATGACCAAACGCAGTACGCTACTTCGTTGTGCTCCGAGTGCGAGGCGAATGCCAAACTCGCGTGTGCGTTGCGTCACGAGATACGACATCACGGCGTAAATTCCAGTCACCGCAAGCACAAGAGCAAGTAGCCCCAGAACCAGAAAGGCGAATGTTCTAAAACGAGGACGCGCGACGGATTCGGAAAGTAATTCTTCCATCGTCTTTAGATTGGCGACGGGCAAATCTTTGTCTATCGACCAGACCGCGTTGCGGATCGCGCCCGCGAGCTGTCGCGGATCTGAGCGTGCGCGCACGACTAGATAGCTATTGTTCCAGGGAATTTGCTGGTAGGGCTGGTAAAAAGCAGGGTCCGGAGCAGTCTCAAGTCCGCCGTACTTTACATCACCAGAGAGTCCGACAATTTGCATCCACTGATTTTTCGGGCGTTCTGGCCCACCGATCTTCATTCGTCGACCAATCGGGTTCTGGTTCGGAAAGTAGCGACGAGCGAAGGTCTCGTTAATGATGACGACCGGTGGTGCGTCTAGTCGATCTGTATCGGAAAAGTTTCGCCCCGCGAGCAACTGAACGCCTAACGCACTGAAGTAACCTGAGCTAACACCCAGGACCGGCACTGAAGGATCAGTAACGCCCGACGTTACGGGTTCACCCTCAATAGTGAAAGTGTCGCTAATCGAAAGCAGATTTGGCGGCAGACTCATGCCTACTCCCACTGCTTCTACTCCGGGAAGGTGGCTTACACGTTCGATCAATTGTTCATAGAAGCTGTTAATCTGTTTTGACTCTTCGTAGCGCGCTGCGGGCAGATTGATTTCCGTTGTCAGAATGTTCTCCGGTGCAAATCCTGGACTGACGCGCCGCAATCGCAGAAAGCTGTTGAGCATCAGACCAGCACCAGCAAGCAAAACGATCGATAGCGCAACTTCAGTGACGACTAGCAGGCTTCTCGTCCTACGCCATCCGCGGCCCTCTCCACCTCCGCGTGCGCTCTTCAAAGAGTCATTAACCTTGACACGCGATGCTTGCCACGCCGGAAACAAACCAAAAAGCAAACCGCTCAACACAGAAATCACAGTGGTGAAGGCCAGCACACTCTTATCGATCTTTACTTCATCTAGTCGCGGAAGGTTGGAGGATCCGATTGCCAGCAACACATCCATTCCCCACCATGCCAACACCACGCCGGCAATCGCACCTGCGCCTGCGAGCAATAGACTTTCAGTTAGCAACTGTCTGATTATTCGTCCCTGCCCTGCACCGAGCGCCCTACGTATGGCGATTTCGGGAGCCCGACGCGCAGCTCGCGACAAAGAAAGGTTTGCGACGTTAACGGATGCAATCAGCAGCACAAACGCTACGCCACCTAACAAGACAAACAGCAAGCGCTGAACATTTCCGACCATTGACTCCTTCAGCGAACGCGCCGACAGAATCGTGTCGGCGTTAGTTAGAGGATTGGCTTGTCGGATCGATAGGCTAATGTTGCCGAGTTCAGATCGCGCTTGGTCCAGAGTTGCACCGGGTTTTAATCTCGCGATTCCGGTAAGGTAGTACGGTCCACGGTGCTGAGTTCGCTCAAGCGGATGCACCACCCAAAGCTCAACTTCTCCGGGCAATGACCTTTCACTCTCTGGAGGAAAGCTAAACGACGGGGGCATCACGCCGACAATCGTGCGGCTCTTCCCGTTCAGCGTGACAGCTTTATTGATGATCTGAGGATCAGAATTAAAGCGCTGTTGCCACAAGCGGTGGCTCAAGATGACCAGCAATGGACCATCTTTAACATCATCGCCCGGGATAAATGTCCGGCCGAGTAACGGCTGTGCTTCCAGTGTTGAGAAGAAACCGGCTGTAACCCATGCGCCTCGAACCCGCATTGGCTCTCGATCACCGGTGATGCTGAACCAGCTATCAGTGAATACCGCAACATCCTGGAATACGTGATTCTGGTCTCGCCAATCGAGAAAGTCGGCGACGCCCAACACGCCGTCATCTTCACCAAGGCGGGTATTGACCAGTGCTACCTTTATTAGTTGATCGGCCTGCGGAAATGGCAACGGACGCAACAGCACCGAATTAACCACGCTGAAGATTGCGGTGTTCGCGCCGATACCAAGCGCCAATGTGATGATGGCAACAATCGTGAAACCCGGCTGCTTCAGAAGCGACCGCACCGCGTAGCGAAGGTCTTGAAGTATTGACTGCATAAAACTGGTCCTTGGTCTTTGGCCTTTGCTCTTTGGCCTTCGCCCTTGGTACCTGTTGCGCGCAAGGCGCAAAGACCTAAGGCCGAAGGCCCAAGGCCATCTTTCATTCGTACCTGAGCGCCTTAAGTGGATCTACTTTGGTCGCGCGTCGTGCTGGAATTGAACAGGCCAGCAACGTGACCAGGAACGAACCCACGGCGACGCTCGCAAAAACAGTTGCGTCCGTTGGCGTCACTTCGAACAATAGCGTTGTCATCAATCGCGTTAGCGCGAAGGCCGCTGCCACGCCAACCGCAACACCAATCAGTCCAAGAACGAGGCCGCGCATTACCACCAACTTCATCACGTCACGCGTTTGCGCACCGAGTGCCATGCGCACACCAATCTCGTGCGTCCTTTGCGTTACCGTGTAAGACATCACGCCGTAGATCCCGACAACAGCCATGACCAATGCAACGATCGCAAAGATTACGAGCAAACTCGTATTAAATTTTGAGCGTGACACTGATACAGCCAGGAGTTGCTCCATTGTTGCGACATCACTGATGGGCTGGTTTGGATCCATTCGCGAAACCAGTTCCCTAATGGCCGGTGCAAAACTTGCCGCATCCCCTTTCGTGCGGATCGCCAAAGTCATTTGCGCATACGCAAGTTCGGCGTGAGGCCAGTAAGACATTGCGTCCGGCATCTTATCGAGGCCCATGTGCTTGCTGTCGCCGACAATGCCGATGATTTCAGAAGGTACGTTCTCGTCTTTCATGTAAATGATGACGCGTTTACCCAATGGATCCTGGCCAGGAAAATTCACTCGAGCGAAGGTCTCGTTTACGACAACAACATGCCGGGCTTCGATCGCTTCCTGTTTTGTGTATAGACGCCCGCGCTTGAGTGGGATCTGCATTGCATTGAAGTAATCTTGATCCGTGACGCCAACGCCGGTTTCCAGTTCCTGGCCAGCAGGACGTTTCGCCTCTCCTACGATCTCCACGATCGTTCCGGAATGTTGTGAGGTGAAGGGCAATGTATCGATTGCGCCGGCTGACTCTACGCCCGGAATTCCACGTACTTGTTCTAGTAAAGTTTGAAAGAAGGAGACGCACTTTCCGTCGGGCGTTTGAGGAGGCAAACTAACTCGCAAGGTCAAAAGGTTCTTCGCGTTGAACCCCGGATCGACTGATTGCAAGCGATTGAGACTCTTCAGTAACAAGCCTGCGCCTACCAGTAACAACAGGGCAAGCGCCACTTGCGTTACGACAAACAGGTTTCGAAAACGGTGGCTACCCGCGCTACCACCGATATTCTTTCCACCTTCTTTCAACGAGTCATTGAAGCTGAAACGTGAAGCTTCGAATGCCGGCACTAGTCCGAAAAGGATCGCCGTGAGTAAGGCAACACCGAGCGTGAAGCCAAGCACGGGAATGTTGACGCCGACGCCTGTGACGCTTGCCAACGAGGGTGGACCAATTGCAATTAGCGCCCTCGTTCCCCAGACAGCTACTAACAAACCTAACGTACTGCCGACCGCTGACAGCAATAAGCTTTCAGTTAGCAACTGACGCACAACACGCGACCGACTTGCGCCAAGACCGATACGCACTGCGATCTCTTTTCTTCGCGCTGTAGCACGCGCGAGTAAAAGATTCGCGACATTCGCACACGCTATCAACAGAACAAACCCAACTGCCCCGAGTAGAATCCAGAGCGGCTTACGAAGGTCACCAGTGAATTGCGTCCGCACAGGTACAACATTGACACCCCAGTTTGTGTTGAAGTCAGGATATTGCTGGGTTAGCCGCGACGCGATCGTGTTCATCTCGCTCTGTGCTTGTTCGACTGTGACTCCCGGTTTCAGCCGAGCGACTGACATTGCGAAGCGGCCACGGCGCTCGAGCATGCCCGAACTAAAACGCCACGGTGCCCAAAGTTCCGCCGGTTTGCGCGTGCGCGATGCTTTGCGAACATGCCAACCAAAATCTCGAGGCATAACACCCACAACTGTTGCCGGATTGCTATTGAGTGTGATTTTTCGACCGACGATTCCTGGGTCGGCACCGTAGCGCCGCTGCCAAAGTCCATAACTAATTACAACGACGCTGGGAGAACCCTCCGCTGCATCCTCCTCGGTAAAGCCGCGACCGATGATTGGGCTCACCCCCAAAACGGAAAACAGGTTGGGTGTAGCAAGTTGGGATGGAATCTCTTCTGGCGCTCCCTCCCCAGTCGCCTGACTTCTGTAATCGAAAAATGCAGCCATGTCGGAAAACACAGTGTTCTGTTTCTTCCAGTCGGCGAAATTACCTATGTTGATCGTGTTCTGATCGTTTTCCGGCTGTTTCTCCCATACAACTACTATTTGATCGGCATTCTTGTATGGCAGCGATCCAAGCATCACTGCATACACGACGCTGAAGATCGCAGTGTTCGCACCAATGCCGAGCGTCAGCGCTAAGATCGCTACTAGGGTGACAACTGGATTCTTGAACAGCATTCGAAAACCGAAGCGGATGTCTTGCAATAGTAAATTCATTTGCTTGTATTCCTAAGAGCTTTCATATTTGTCATCACAGTGGGAAACAGTCAGTACCGAAACGCGGTAGCGTCGGATCCGCCACCTAACACTCAACGGGCGGTAACAGAGCGGACCCACCGCTACCGCGTTTCGGTACTGACTGTTTCCCACTATATTGAGTGCCCACAAAAACCCATCATTCCTCTCGCAACGCCACCAAAGGATCCACTTTCGTGGCACGGCGTGCAGGCACATAACACGCAAACAACGCGACCACGCCGAGCGTTAGCACAACCATCGTAAGCGTCAGCGAATCAGTAGGTGTGACGCCGAACAACAAAGCATTCATCAAACGGGTCGCGCCCCAGGCGCCAAGCAACCCAATCGCAACTCCAATGGCCGCGAGCTTCAATCCTTGCGTGATCACCAGACCAAGCACACGACCCCGCTGAGCACCTAACGCGATGCGGATTCCCATTTCTCGCGTTCTTTCGGTTACGGAGAAACTTAGCATCCCGTACAGGCCGATGATTGCGATTAGCAACGCGACTCCGCCAAACACACCAAACAATGTCAAAGTGAGACGACGAGCATCGAACGCCGACGAATACACGTCTTGAAGCGTTTTGAAATCCATTGGCACGTCGGATCGGAGACTTTGCACAGTTGTGCGAAGCGAAGGGATCAAAGCTTTCGGATCAGACTGCGAACGAACAACGATTTCGAGACTTGCAACTTGCCACCATTGAGGTCGCTGAAGTGAAAAGCCATAGACCGTTGGCTGCGCCTCACCCTCAAGACTTGATTGATGCACATCGCCCACGACACCGACGATTTCCATCAAGTGCTTGTCAGTGTCCATGTTGCCGAATTGAATTTTTTGTCCAATCGGGTCGCCCTTGGGCCAGCGGTTAGCCAACGATTGGCTAATCACCGCCACATGTTGTCCATTTACTTTGTCGGAGCTGTCGAATAGTCGACCGCGCAGGAGAGGAATTCTCATTGCGGAAAAATATCCGCTGCTCGCAACTTGAAAAACGGCGTAACCCGGCTGATTAGGATCGTTATCGATCAAGAACTGTCCATTTCGGCCGCTACCTTGAAGAGGCAGGCTGCTTATACCGCCCACCGAGGTCACACCTGGTATTTGTCCAACACGCTCAAGCAGTCCGACATAAAACTGTCGGATTCGTTCGTCCTCTTCGACACTTATCGTTGTGGGCAACGACAGGGTCATTACCAAAGCTCCACTTGAATCGAAGCCCGGATTTACTGCCATCACCTTCAAAAAGCTGCGCACCAACAAGCCCGCGCCTGTTAACAACACCACTGTCAATGCAATCTGGCCCACGACAAACCCGCTTCGCAGATAGCCACCACTGCGAGTTTGTGATCGCGTCCCTGCCTTCAACCCGGCGTTTAGATCGCGTCGAGAACTAAAGCCGGGCAAAAAACTCAACGCTACGGCGATCAACACACTGAGCGCACACGCGAAGGTAAGAACCCGCGCATCGACACCTATGGTGTTAATTTTCGGCAGGGTTCCTTTTTCCAAAGCTGAGACAAGACGAACGCCAAACGTTGCCAGCAGAATCCCAAGAGCAGCAGCGGGAAGCGTCAGCATCAGGTTTTCCACTAACACTTGCCTGATGAGACGAGCGCGAGAAGCCCCAAGCGCAATGCGCAGCGTGAACTCGCGTTGTCGCGACATCAGTTGGCCCAACAGCAGGTTTGAGAAATTAGCGCAGGCGACAAGTAATAAGAGCCCAACGGCACCAAACAAGAGCCAGAGACCTTGTTTGACGTTTCGCGTCAGAAAACTTTGTAGGGGAGTGATGCCGAAATCGACGGCGTCTGTTTTCTCTCCATACTCCTGCTTTAGCTGTTTCGCAATCAGGGTCAGATCAGCCTGGGCCTGTTCGATCGTCACGCCTTCTTTAAGCAGTGCGATGACGGGAAAGTTGTGAGCAGTGCGTGAAGGGTTTGGTGGCTCTGCGTTTGACGTGACCCAGAGCTCGGTGTTCGCGGGATAATCAAACGAAGGCGGCATTACTCCGACGACGTTGCAGTCCACGCCGTCAATATTCAGTTTGATATTGGCGAAATCTAATCGTCCGGCGAGAGCCTTCTGCCAATAGCCATAGCTCAGGACAGCTGAAACTGGCCCACCGTACTGTTTATATTTTTCCTCCTCCGGTAAGAACGAGCGGCCGACGATCGGTGCGACTCCCATCGCGCGAAAAAAACTCGCGGAGCCATACGACATTCTCGCGCGGCCGGGTTCTACAGAACCTGTGATAACCAGCGGAAAGCTGCCCGCGGAAAATGCGACTTCATCAAAGCTGCGATTTTGTTTGCTGACATCCGAAAAATTCGCCGACGACATCCGCATCAAATTACCTTTAGCATCAACTTCGCGGAGCATGACGAGGCGATCAGCGTTCCGATAAGGCAGCGCCCGCAGCAGTAGTGCATCGACGATGGAAAAAATGGCCGTTGTAGATCCGATTCCGAGGCCGAGCACCACAATCACAATCGCTGCAAACGTTGGACGCTTTGCCAGGTTTCGAAATGCAAAACGGATGTCACGCAGAAGAGTGTTCATCGTCAGGTCTTTAGTCTTTGGTCTTTGGTCATTGGTCTTTGGTCTTTGCGCTTTGTTTTGTCTCATTCACCCCAGGCTTTAGCCTGGGGATCAAGCGTCATACGAGAACTCTGGAAACCGTTTCAACGGTTTCTCGACCATCTCGTGAACGATTGCTGCGAAACCGTTGAAACGGTTTCGAAACTAGAACGGCCCATACCCCGGGCTAAAGCCCGGGGAGAATGAGAACCTATTCGTATCGCAACGCCTCCAGCGGATCGACCCTTGTCGCGCGGCGTGCGGGTACGTAACAAGCCAGCAATGCGATTACGGCCAGCACCACCGATACAATGATGAACGTCATTGGATCTTTCGCAGTCACGCCAAACAATAGGCCAGAGATCACGCGCATTAACGCGAAGGCACCAAGTAGCCCGATTGCTAATCCGACTAGAACCAGCCGCAGCCCCTGACCAATAATCAACGACAGCACATCTCTGGTCTGCGCACCCAAGGCCAACCGAATTCCAATTTCGTTTGTTCGTTGGGCCACCGCATAGCTCATCACGCCGTAAAGGCCAACGACCGTCAGCACCAACGCAACTCCTGCGAAGATGGAAAGCAAGGTCGTATTGAAGCGTGGAGTGGAAACGGATCGGCTGATGTATTCCTCCATCGTCTTCACACCGAAGACTGCAAGGTCTCCGTCTAATGTTCCGACCTCTTTCGTTGCCGCTTTCACCAGGGCGTGTGGATCGCCGGTCGTTTTCACCACAATGATCTCTTGATTGAACGGAACCTGCGCTTGAGGAACGTAATAGACTGGGCGTGGCTCGGTATTGAGTGCACGATTCTTAACGTCACCAACTACTCCGACAATTTCACGCCAAGGCGTCTCTTCGTCTTCGAATACCGAAATACCGGGCTTAATTCTTTTCCCGATTACGTCTTCACCGGGAAAAATCTGCCGCGCAAACGTTTCGCTGACTATGATTACTGGGGCTGATTTGTGCTTATCTCGATCGTCGAAATCTCTTCCTTTGATCATTGGGATACTCATGGTTTTGAAATACCCCGGATCGACGTTGAAGAAATCGGCTGACGGTTGATCTTTTTTGGCGACAGGCCTGCCGTCGATCTCAAACGAGAGGCTGAATCGCTCGCCACTCAAGGGCAGCGGATCGACGACACTCGCCGACTGTACCCCTGGCATTGATTCCAATTGCTTCTTCAGGGTGCTAAAGAATTGGGCCTGCCGTTCGGAGGGATACTTTACTTCCGGCAGAGCGACGTTGAAGGTGAGAATGTTCTTAGGATCCAGGCCAGGGTTGACGGTATTAAGCCTCCACAAGCTCTTAATTAAGAGCCCTGCGCCAACCAATAACACGACGGCGATCGCAACTTCGCTGACTACAAGACTCGCTCGGAGTCGGTTCTTACTTGCTCCTGCACCGGCGCCGCGTCCTTCTTTCAAAGTCTCGGATAGGCCACTCTTGGCAGAATGGAATGCGGGAGCCAATCCAAATAAAACTCCCGTAAAAACGGAGATACCGAACGTGTAGAGAAGCACACGCCAATCAAGGCTGACATGTGTCGCCCGTGGGATATCGTCTTTTCCTAAGGCGATGAGTAGATCAGACCACCAAACGGCCAACAGCAAACCAATTGCGCCACCGACCACAGAAAGCAGTATGCTCTCGATCAATAGTTGCCGGACAACTCGCCAACGGCTCGCGCCAAGCGCGGACCTAATTGCCATCTCTTTGTAACGAGACATCGCGCGCGCAAGCAGCAGGTTTGCAACATTCGCGCACGCGATTAAAAGCACAAACGAGACGGCGCCAAGGAGAATTAGTAATGCTGGTCTTATATCGCCGACAATTGCCCGAAGTGTTTGCTCAACACTCATCCCGTGCCGCGAATCAGTATCGGGATACTGTTCTGCCAAACGTGCGGCAATGGTATCGGCGTCCGCCTGGGCTTTTTCTTCAGTTACACCAGGTTTCAACCGACCAATCACTTTTAAGAAGTGCGCTCCACGCTGTGCGGTTATCGGGTCCGAACCCGACGCATCACCAGTGATCGTGGTCCAAAGATCGACCGAGTCATTCTGAATCGGAAACTGAAATCCACGTGGCATCACCCCAACGACAATGAAGGGTTTGCCATCGAGCGTGATTGGCTGGTTAAGGATCTTCTCATCAGAATTGAAGTACTTCTCAAACATGGAATGACTGAGAACAACAACCCGACTCGCCGATGGTTTATCTTCATCCGGTACGAAACCGCGTCCGAGCATCGGTGCGACACCGAGGAGTGGTAATAGGTCTGACGTCGCGATAACACCAGTTAGTCGCGCCGGCTCTCCGTGCTGGGTCAGAATGAAGTCACCGTCGTGATAACAACTCACGCGCTCAAACGAGCTGTTCTGTGCACGCAGATCGAAAAAATCTGGATATGAAAACGAGCCGTGCAAAACGCCGCGCTCTCGGTTCGTGCCAAATACAGAAGTGAGCGCTTCAGAATTCGGGAATGGCAGTGGCCGCAGCAACACTGCATTTACAACGCTGAAGATGGCGGTGTTGGCACCAATCCCAAGTGCGAGAGCGATCGTTGCAATGATGCTAACCCCCGGCGACTTCAGCAGCATGCGAATTCCGAAACGGATGTCTTGAATTAATGTGTCCATGTTCTTCCTTGTTCCTTGTCTCTACGGTCTTTGGTCTTTGGCCTTGGTGCTTTGTACTTTGTGTGTTGTGCGCTCAATTAAGGAACGGGAGCGAAGCGACCGATTCCAACGAACGCCACACTCAATGCAACTTGAAATCGGTCGCTTCGCTGCCGTTCCTTAATTGAGTGTTGGTTCGACATCATGACAACTACCAAGCACAAAGAACTAACTACCAACCAACAAAGTCGCGACAAATCTTCATTCATATCTCAACGCCACCAGTGGATCGACCTTCGTCGCGCGTCGCGCGGGCAGATAACAGGCCACCAACCCGACGAGCATCAACAGCGCGACAATTGCTCCGAACGTTAACGGATCGGTTGCGCTGACGCCGAAGAGCAGTGTTTGCAACAGCCGCGTGAACGCAAGCGATAACAACAGTCCAATGCCCGCGCCGATCACTACGAGCGTTAATCCCTGGCTTACAATCAACTTCAAAATGTCTTTCCCTTCAGCACCCAAAGCCATTCTGATTCCGATCTCTCGAGTTCTTTGCGCGACCGAGTAAGCGATTACGCCGTAGACACCAATGGCTGCAAGCAACAGTGCGACGCTACTAAAGATGCTTAATAAGACGGCGATCATTCGCTCAGCTGACAGCTGACTGCCAATACGATCTGTCATGGTTTGCACTGAGAACACCGGGACGTCTTTGGTTAGCGAGCGAATCTCATTGCGCAATGAAGGAACAAAGGCGGATGGATCACTTTGTGTGCGCACCATCAACGTCATGCCTGGTTGGTATTCCTGACCGAGCGGGATATAGATGAAAGGCAGTTGTTGCTCGCGCAAGTTTCTGTACTTCGCATTGCGTGCGATACCCACAATCTCTCGCTGCGGAATATCCGCGCCGCCGAAACGAATTTTCCTTCCGATCGCGTTCTGACCGCCAAAATATCTCCGCGCAACTTCTTCGTTAACGATGACCACCAGCGGACTACTCTCAACGTCATGCGAGTTGAAATCGCGTCCCTGCACGATGGGAATACCCATCGTGCTGAAGAAATTCAGCCCAACGATATTCGTATTGGTTTCTGTATCTTCGTTCGGTTTAGGTTCGTAACCTTCAAAATGGGTCCCGCGTCTCTGGCCGCCGCCACTGATCGGAATGACGCGCGTCGTTGTCACTGATTGGACGCCGGACATTGTGCTCACACGCCGCACCGCCTCGTCGTAGAGCGCCAGGCCCTGTTGTTTGTTTAGAGCGGTGCCGCGCGTTTCGATGGAAGCAATCAAGAGATTTTGTGAGGCAAAACCCGGATCGAATGACACGGCCTTAATCAGGCTTCGGACAAACAGTGCCGCGCCAATTAATAAAACGAGAGACAGTGCCAATTGAGAAACAACCAACGCGTTGCGGAGTCCAAAATTCCTGAGTCGCGTTCCATGTGTGGGCTCGTCTTTCAAAGAAGTTGTGAGGCTGGCACGCGTGCTTTGCAGTGCGGGGGCAAGTCCAAAAACAATACCGGTCAAAAGTGTCAGTCCTAAACTAAAGCCAAGAACGCGCCAGTCAATACTGAGATCGAGACCCGCAGCATCGTCAGCAGGAAAGAAAGCAGTCAACGAGCGAGACGTCCATTGGGTGACGAGTAGTCCAACTGATCCTCCAATGAAGGCCAGGAGCAAACTCTCCGTGAGCAGTTGACGAATAACCCTGCCCCGACGAGCACCCAATGCTAAGCGAATGGCAATCTCTCGACGACGGACAGAAGCCCTCGCCATCATTAGATTGGCTACATTGGCGCAAACAATCAGTAGGACCAGAGCAACTGCCGCGAGCAAGAGGATTGTGACAAAGCGGATATTGACTTGCGCCTCTGGCTCGACGCGCGATTCACGAACAACCGTCATTGGCCTTGGTTCATTCGGTCGTTCAAGCGTACCGAGATTGGTTTCGGGATATGCTTGCGCGAGTCGTGCGGCAATCGTTGTGATCTGCGTTTGAGCCTGCGCAATGGACACACCCGGTTTCAGTCTGCCTGTAAGCTCAATCCCGCGATCACCTCGATAAGCCGCTGAATAGGTTGGGAACGCACCCATCGGCAACCAAAACTCGGGCGGCAATCCCAAACGTAATCCGCGAAAACTCTGATCCGTTACGCCGATGATTGGATAAACCTTGCCGTTCAGTTTCAGCGTGTGGCCCACGATGGAAGAGTCGGCATGAAAATGTCGCTGCCACAATGAGTAACTGATAACGATGGGTGGTGTTTCAGAAAGAACATCATCGGCGCTCTGCAAAAGGCGTCCTAACGTTGGCTTTACTCCCAAAACTTCAAAGTAATTTCCCGTTACATAAGCGCCTCGCAATCGTTCAGCGCCGTCAGCAGCGCTCAGCGTCATCACGGCTCCCTCATATGCCGCCAGACCTTCGAAGGCATCTGCTTGATTCCGGAAGTCAATGTAGTCCGGAAACGAAGATCCTCCGTAGCGACCGCTGCTGTAGTCACTGGTGTAGACCGCGACAAGGCGCTCCGGCTCTTTCAGTCCTGAAAGAGGACGAAGTAATAGACCATTGATGAAGCTGAAGATGGTTGTATTCGCGCAGATTCCCAAGGCGAGCGCGAGAACGGCAACGAGGCTAAAGCCGGGAGACTTCGTGAATAGCCGCAGCCCGTAACGCATGTCGTGAACGAATGTATCCATACTCCCCTTAATTATTTACCGATTGAACCTTGAACATTGGACGCCGGCCGAAAATTGCAATCATCGACAATCACAAAATCTTCATTCATATCGAAGCGCCACCAGGGGATCGACCTTCGTTGCGCGACGCGCCGGCAGATAACACGCCACTAATGCAACGAGCACAAGCAGTGCAGAGATCCCAACGAAAGTGAGCGGGTCTGTGGCACTTACGCGGAACAACAACGTCTGAATCAGCCGCGTCAGAAGCCACGAAGCAACCAACCCTAAAGCTATTCCCATCGCCACAAACAACATTCCCTGCTTAAGGACCATCCGCAGAATGTGACCAACCTGCGCGCCAACAGCCATGCGGATTCCTATCTCCTGAGTGCGTTGATTCACCAAATAACTGATGACGCCGTAGAGCCCGACACTCGTCAGCAGCAGAGCCATGACGGCGAAGATACCCATCAGCGCCATCAAAAATTTTCGGTCTGCTACGCTTCTATTAACTAAGAACTCGACCGTGCGGATCTTCCACATCGGCTGATCCTTATCCACCTTCCAAATCGCCTGACGAACTTGTTCCGAGAGACTCAACGGTTCAACCGACGTTCGCATGACGACGGTCGCGAAAATTCCAGGATTCTGAGTGTAGGCAACGTACATTTGCGGTCGTTGGTTTTCCTCAAGCCAATAGTGCTTAGTATCACCAACGACTCCGACAACGGTTCCCGTAGATTCGTCCTCGACAAACTTGACTTGTCTTCCTAGCGGATCCTGATTCGGCCAATATCGTTCAGCCATCGTCTTGTTGATAACAAGGGCGGTGGGAGTGTTAGGGTGATCCTCTTCGTTGAAGGTACGGCCACGCAGAATAGGTATATCCATCGTCTCGAAGTAATTACCTGTGACGGTATTGAGCATTACTTCGGGTT
>JBKPMX010000012.1:0-29383 GCA_046765655.1 Acidobacteriota bacterium | reverse complement strand
TCTTCGGCTCCTCTGGATAACGTGAAGGTCCGACAGGCGATTGCGTATGCGATCGATCGCGAGGGCATGATCAAGAATCTGCTCCTGGGCTACGGCAAGATTGCCCACTCGATTATTCCCGAGGAGTCGTGGTCCTACAGGGCAGGACAAACCTATTCCTACGACCCCGCGATGTCTAAGAAGCTGCTTGATGAAGCGGGCTTCAAGGATCCGGATGGCGATGGACCGCAAATGCGATTTCCTAAACCGATCGTTTATAAGGTTTCTGGCAGCAGCGCAGCGGGACGTAACTACGCAGGTGTTATTCAGAACTACCTTAAGGTTGTTGGGATTCCGATGGAGATCGTGACACCTGAACAGAATACGTTCTTTGACGAACTCCGCCGCGGCAACTTTCAGATTGCTTATAGCCAGTGGGTCGGTGGTAATCAGGATCCGATCTTCTATAAAGACTTATTTGCGACGTCAGAAATACCCACCGAAACGCGCGCATCCAGAAATCGTAGTCGCTATAGCAACAAAGAGCTTGACGCATTGCTCGAGGAAGCCGTTAATACATTTGACCGACAGAAGGCTCGCGACCTCTACGCTCGGATTCAAGCGATTGTCAGCCGCGACCTGCCAGTCTTCCCTCTGTGGTACCAGGCAAACATCGTCATCGCCCGGAAAAATGTCGACAACATCCAGGTTAACGCCAGTGGCGACTGGAGTTTCGTACGCAACGTGACCATCACAAACTAGCCCATTCAGAATGGAGGCCCGATTTTGTAATGAAGCGCTTACTCTTACTTCCCCTGCTGCTACTCTCACTCACATGCTTTGCTTCAATAGCCAACGCCCAGGATGATGCCAAGCGCGATGCAACGCGAGAAAAGCTAAGGACACTCCTTGAAACCGCGGGTCAAAGAAAAGACATCAATACTACTTTCAAGCTGGCGTCGAAGAATCCTTACAACTTCGTAGGGACGATGGGCGAGGGCATGAATTTCACTCATGTCGAGCATCTTGAAATCGTGATCAGCGTCACGAAAGACGACACCATCGGCTTTCGCGTTTATCCCCACTACAAAGGTGGCTACATCAATGTTGATAAAGCGAAAGACCCGCTCGGCTTTGCGAAGAAGCTTCTGGTGATGAGCGATCGAAACTTTTTGTACTGGGGAATTGATGATGAAGGCGATGCATTTGCCGCCTACACATTCACACTCGAGTCGGGCTTCCCGAATGAGGCGATCATCATCGTCTTGAGAAGCATCAGGAATACAGACGGGTTCGTTGGCGAACTACAACCGTACATCGACGGCAGCGGCGCCGCGCCCGCCACTACGCATAAAGGACTGTAAGTAACAGGAGCAGGAGCAGCAGCCAGGAGCACGGGCATTTGCCGTCCTCTCATTTCGAGATTTGTCGTTTGTCTTTCTTGAAGACCACGGACTTCATGTCCGTGGTTTTTCAATTTCAGCCTAACGACCACCGTTAGAATCTCGGCGCGCGGAGCGCCAAAACCAGCCGGTTAGATCCTGTAGGCTCAAATTGAAAACCACCGACATGAAGTCGGTGGAATCTCAATTACAATCAAATGACAAACGACAAATGACGTCTCCTCATTACTCAACACGACCCAAAACCTCTTCAAGCTTCGCTCGAGAAAGAGCTCCTTCACGTATCAACCGAGGAACTGCTCCGCTGACATCCACAACAGTCGAGGCGGCCGTGGCGCTGGTCTTTCCGCTGTCGAGAATCAAATCTAATCCAGACTGAAAGTAGTTCGCGACTTCTTCTGCGCTGCTTGCAGGAGGTGCACCTGAAACATTCGCGCTCGTTGCTGTCAACGCACCACCGCAAAGTCGCAACAACCCTCTCAGTGATTCGTGATCCGGCAAGCGGACTCCGATAGTGCCTGTCCCTGCCGTCAGGTCTAATGAAAGACCGGGAGTTGCAGTCGAAACGATTGTTAATGGTCCGGGCCAGAGAGTCTCCGCAAGAAGTTTGAACTGCTCAGTTTGATCTGTAATGAATCGCTCAGCCTCAGCCAAGTCTGAAATCAACAGCAGGATCGGTTTCCCTTCCCGGCCTTTAAGATCGATGATTTGCCGTATTGCTGGAGGATTAAAAGGGTCAGCCCCGAGCCCGTAGAAAGTATCAGTACGAAAAGCTATCAGACCACCCGCAGCTATCTTTCTTGCGGCGCGCTCACGACTTGCTTGATTGTCAGGAAGGATCATCACGAATGGCTACGGCTTTTGCTGCGTCCAGCTCGTGTCGATGCTCGTTCGTTTGAGTGAGGGTGCGTCCAAAACGTTCGCGTCGAAGCCTAACACGTATGGTTTAACCAGCGAGTACGATGAAGCGAAGTAGATCGGCATCGCCTTCAGCTCCTTCAACGCCTGCGATTCAGAGTCGATCGCGGTGACTTCGCTCTTTCCTGCCATAACTCCTGACGTACTGTTCGTCGCGTTTGTCGGGCTCGCATTGTTTGCCTGCGCACGGTCCATCGGAAACAGCAAACGGAGATTTGTTAACTCATCGGGTGTTTGCATCACCACGCCCCGCCGCACAACATCGTACTCTCCCGTCCGCAATGCGGTTTCGTATTCATCCCAGTTTTTGATGACGATCTCCGTCTCAATCCCCAGGGCGTTTTTCCACATTGCCGCGATCGATTGAGCGACCGTTTTCTGCTGTTCGTTGCGGTTGATTAACAATCTGATCACAGGAAAGCCTTTGCCGTTTGGGTAACCAGCTTCTGCCAACATGCTGCGAGCACGTTCGATATCTTGTTCGAGCACATCCGTCTTCGCCACAACCGGCTCCCCACCAGACATCTCTGAGGGCAAGAATTTTCCCGCTGCCTCCGTCGCGCCGCCCAGATCATTTCTGCTAACGCGCTCACGGTCTATCGATATCGCGAGCGCTTCGCGGACGCGTACGTCGTCGAATGGAACTCTCGCGGTATTGAAGCTGTAGTAAGTCAGCGCGCCAAAGGTCGAACGACGGAAATCTTTGTATGGAGCAAGTAACTTCAGAGCGAGGGGTTCAAAAGCCGCGCTCGTTACCGCATCGATGTCTCCGGCGTGATATGCCGCCAACGCCACCTCAGCGTTTGGAGAATTCACAAAGGCAACGCGTTGCAACGAAACTGACTCACCGTCCCAATATGTTTTAGCGCGTTCGAGCAGCACGCGATCGGGTTGAGTCGCAGCCAGGAGAAAAGCACCATTGAATACCAAATCTGGCGGCTCTAACCGCCGTGTTTGAGACGGTTCGGCGATCTTTACCGGTCGAAACACTGGATGCGCGACAAGCGACGGGAAACCAGGATCTGGTCGCCGCAATCGCACACGTAGTACATGGTCTCCAACCGCTTCCACGTCGAGCCGCGAAGTCCCCAAAGGCGAAGGGGTAGTACCGGGTGTAGGTTCTCTATTTGTTTTTTCGCGACCCGATTCAGACAGAGTGCTCTCGATATTGGCTAACAGCTCAGTGTGAGGTGCAAGTTGACCAATTCTAAATGTGCGGTCCCACGAACGAACAAAATCTGCCGCGGTTACGGGTTCGCCGTTGGACCAACGAGCATCTTCGCGAAGATAGAACGTCCAGATTCGGTTGTCAGAGGTTGATTCCCATCGAGTCGCGACTCCAGGAATGGGTTGTAGTGTTTTGGGATCGTAATCGGTTAAACCTTCAAAGAGTGCTCTGACGGCGTCAGTATCTGGAGGGGCAGCTGCAAAGGCGGGGTCGAAAGTTTGCGGAATGCCACCGTCACTCCAGCGAAACTCCTGTGCACGCGGCACGACGACTTTGCCGTAGTACGTCGCCGGAGCTTCATCGCCGAAACATCCGGCATGTGACACGGCAAGGACAATCAACAGCACAAACGCCGCAAGTGTCCGCCATTGTCGCGTTCGCTGGGGTAATAAATGTTCTCGCTTTCGTGACACCATCACAGCGGTCTACTGATTTGACGCAGTTTCTGATAGACCTCAACCGTTCGCTGGCGAGTGCTCTCGAAGCCGTCGGAGGTATCAATTAAATAGTCTGCGTATCTCTGCTTTTCTTCCTGTGGCATCTGTGAGCTGATTCGCTGTTGCGCTTCCGGCAATGACAAGCCGGTCCTTAGCATTAAACGCTCAAGCTGAACTTCCGGGCGACAGTGGACCACTATCAGTTTATCGAATCGCTTGTAACCACCTGATTCAATCATCAGAGCCGCATCAATGATTCCGATACCATCCGGATCTGATCGCTCCCATTGCTGCATTACTTCATCCTGTCTTGTAATGATAAAAGGATGGAGAATCGAATTCAGCCGTTGCCTTTGGTGCGCGTCGGCAAATATTAGTTCGCCTAAACGATGTCGATCCAGCGTGCCGTCATTGGCTAAGACGTCACGACCGAAGTGGTCAACGATCGCATTCAGTCCAGGAGTTTGCGGTTCGACGACTTCACGTGCTGTTTGATCTGCATCGAGTACATGACAGCCGAGTTCCGCGAAGACAGAAGTGACGTAAGACTTCCCAACTGCAATCGATCCTGTCAGTCCCACGCGAAGCATAAGCAGATCCACCGATTTTCACAGATTACACAGATTCGATTTCGGATTGCGGGATGCGGATTTCGGATTTCGGATTTCGTGTTCTTAGGTCGCTCGTTGAATGTGGAAGCTCTTTTTACGAAACTGGGAAATCCGCATTCCGCATTCCGAAATCCGAAATCGACTTAGTCGGCGGATCTTCTTCGCTTCGCCGCGGTCAGCGTGTTCTTCATCAACATCGCAACCGTTAACAATCCGACACCACCTGGCACCGGAGTCCGCTTGCCAGCCACTTGATCAGCCTCAAACGGATTGACGTCGCCGACAAGCGTATAGCCGCGTTTCGCAAGAACGTTCAGCCGTGGCTCCGCGTCAGGACCAAACAGCGCGTGAACCTCTGAAGCCTCTGTCAGCTTGTTCATCCCAACATCGATCACAGTTGCGCCAGGCTTGATATGTTCCTTGCCAATCATTCCTGCACGCCCGATCGCGACGATTAACAGATCCGCCTCTCGAGTCACTGCCGCGAGATCTTTTGTTCGCGAATGGCAAATGGTAACGGTTGCATCCCGCTGTAACAGCAGTTGGGCCATTGGTCGTCCGACAATTTGGCTGCGTCCGACCACGCACGACGCCGCGCCACGCATTTCAATGGCGTGGTAATCGAGCAAGTCGATGATGCCTGCGGGTGTGCACGGTACAAACGATTGCCGACCCATCGCGAGCTTTCCAACATTAACGGGATGAAAGCCATCGACGTCTTTATCTGGAGAGACGGCTTCGATGATCTGCGTTTCGTCTATTCCTTTCGGCAGCGGTAATTGCACCAGGATCCCGTCGATATCATCGCGTGAATTCAGGGATTTAATTAGTGCCAGCAACTCGTCTTGAGTCGTCGACTCCGCCAGCGCGTGATGTTCTGAACGAATACCGACTTCTTCACACGCGCGGATCTTGTTCTTCACGTAAACTGCTGACGCAGGATCGTCGCCAACGCGCACCGCTGCGAGGCCCGGCTGAACATGAAGCTGTTCATTCATCCGCTGAATTTCAGCTTTGACTTCCTGTTTGATTTTCTCCGCTACCACCGCACCATCGAGCAACTCGGCGCGCTTATGTGATTTGGTTTGAATGTTCTCTGCAACCATGTAGCTATGATTATACACAGAATACAAAGGTCGTTAGTCAAACAACGCCCCTGCTCGAATACCGCCGACGGCAGTCGGGGATGTTTCAGATCCGACCTACAAGGAACGACATTAAAGATTTTGCGCGCTGGCGAATGAAGGTTGAGTTCTTGATTCAACGTTCGTTCGCCAGCGGGCAAAGGCCTGTCGTCTGCTTGTAGGCTGGACTTGAAAGATCCCCTAACTGCGGTTAGGGATATTTGAACTCCGCTACCGCGTTTCGGTGCTCACTGTCTTATAATCGATTCGATGTTATCCAAAACAGCATTTCTGCTAGTTCTTCTAATATCAGCATCGTCCGCTATCAACGCACAGTCAGCTAATGATCCCATCCGTACCGCAGTCGAACAAGGCAATTGGTCCACTGTCAAAACCGAAACCGCGAAGCTACGCGCCTCGGATCCCAACGCATTTACGGCAAAGAATTACGACTATCTCCTTGCGCGAGCCTCGGAACAAACAGGTGATAGCGCCGGCGCGGCTAGCGGATATCAATCCGTTGTAACTCGAAACGCGCGGCTCGCCGAGTACGCGCTCTGGCACCTATCGCGAATGGCCCGTGCTACCGGCGATCTAACCCAGGAACGTGAACACCTGCGACGTCTCGTTGCGTCGTCACCGACGAGTTTGCTCTACGACGCAGCGGTGCTACGACTCGCGGAGAGTTTTTTTGAGAGCGGCGATTTTGCGGGCGCCGCGACGAGTGCTCGGCTGGGCATTGCGTCGAAGAATACGGCGAACGCGAGGCAGAGTCAGTTGTTGCTGGGCCAATCGTTGGCAGGTTCGGGCAAGACAGCTGAAGCGCGCGACGTGTTTTCAAAACTTTTGATGCAGATGCCTGATGCGTCGCGACCGGACGATTTCGCCCTGCAAGCCACACGTGAACTTGATCAGTCGGAAACAACCGCCGGTTCCAATGCGTCGCAGCTATCTGAAGCTGATCGACTCTTACGAGCATCCGTCTACCAGTTCAACCGCGACTTTGCGGGCGCTCGTGTTCATTACGAAGCCATCATCCAACAGAGTCCGCAAAGCCCGACGGTGCCCAATGCGATGTATCAACTTGGCCGAGGATTCTATCTTGAATACAAGTACCCGGAGGCAATCGCTTACTTCCAACGGGTAGCTAATCAATTCCCACAGAATCAAAGCGCACGAGACGCACTCGGTTTTCTCGGGTCTGCTTACGTTCGAATGAAGCGGACCGACGACGCTGTTGCTGCCTACAAGACGTTAATTGATCGTTTCAGCGATGGTCCGAATCTGGAGAGGCCGTATCTGAACATTATCGATGCACTTCACGAAGCAGGAAGATACAAAGAGGCTTTGGATTGGGTACAGCAAACTCGCAGTCGCTTCAAGGGTGACATCGGTGCCACGCTAGCGTTGTTCGCGAAATTGCGAATCGATCTCGCGCAGAATTCATGGAACGATTCTTTGCAAGACATCACCGACTTACAACAGATGTCTGATCTCGGCGGCACGCGTGTTCCCGGTGGAACAACAAAGACAGAGATTGAGTTTCTGCGCACGTATGTACTCGAACAACTTGGCAGGTTCGATGACGCAGTCAAATCGTATTTAGCGATCCCAGACGGTCGAAACGAATACTACGGAACACGTGCCACTCTGCGCGTTCGCGCGATTGCCGCGAATGACAAAACACGACAGAGATTTGAGAATTGGCAAACCGCGCAATTGACGGCCGTTAAAAATGCCATTGCCGCGGGCGATTTGGATCGAGCGCGGTTAATTGCCCAGTCAGTGTTGCGACTGACAGGCGATCAAACTGCTCGGAATGAACTGCTCAGCCAGCTGCGAGATCTGTACTCCAAACTTCCCGGTTACCAATTGCAAGACTTTCACCTCGTATCGCTGGTGAAAGAAGATGCGGCTAGCGCGGCAGACACGAACACGCATCGCACGCTTGCCAACCAACTCCTTACTCTTGGTCTTTATGACGAGGGGCTGCCGGAGTTCTTAACTGCCAGGACTACGGTGCCGGTAGCTAATGTTAGTCCACAAACGACCAGTGCGCCGCCGAAGGCTGGTCCAACATTGACGGATGAGGATTACACGATCGCCGTCTATGCACTAGAGGGACATATACCGAATCGCGCTGTGCGATTCGCGGAACAGTACTGGCGCACAGTGCCTGCCGATTATGTTTTGGAATTGGCGCCCCGTCAGTTAGTTGAACTGCTGTATCCTGTGCCGTACCGGGACTCGCTTTTGAAACATGCACCATCACGCAACGTTGATCCTCGGTTTGTGCTTTCGATCGGCCGCCAGGAGTCGCGGTTCCAGACTGACGCGAAATCGGTTGCCGCAGCGCGGGGCATGATGCAATTCATCGCTGCGACAGGCGATGACGTAGCCGCGCAGTTGAAGCTTTCCAAGTTCGACCAGGATGATCTGTACGACCCTGACACGGCGATACTGTTCGGATCGCAATATCTCAGCAGTTTGTTTCAGCAGTTTCCCAATCAACCCGAAGCTGTAGCTGCTTCTTACAACGGCGGCGCTGACAATATGACTCGTTGGATGGACCGATCTCGCTCAAAAGAACCGGAGCGCTACGTACCGGAGATCGGATTCACTCAAAGTAAGGATTATGTCTATCGAGTGATGTCGAACTTCTGGAATTACCAACGGCTTTATGATGCGCAACTGCAACCGATAAGCCGATGAGCGTCGACGTTCGATGACATGCATTGCGGAAAACAGTCAGTACCGTCCGCGGTAGCGGATGGGTGCGAAGCCAAGTCGTCGATAGAATGAACGTCATGCCAACAGAGATAGCCTGCTCTTGATAGCTATTCAACTACTGACCTAGGCTTTGCACCCATCCGCTGCCGCGGACGGTACTGACTGTTTTGCTACCGACGATCCATATTATGAATCGATACATTTTAATTGTTCTTGTCCTTTGTTCAGGCTTCATAGGTTGCCGAGACACAACTGCAAATCAAAAGAAATACGAACTCAAGGGCAAGGTTGTGGCTGTCGAACCCGATAAGCATCTTGTCACCATTGCGCATGAAGAAGTGAAAGACTTCATGCCTGCGATGACAATGCCCTTTACCGTTCCGAGCGATGCGGATCTACAGATCCTCGCGCCGGAAGATGAAGTGTCAGCAATCCTTGTCATCGACGGTTCACAGTCGTGGTTGGAGAATCTAGTGATCCGGAAACAGAGTACGAACGCAGCGGCGGCGCCTGGCGTGATTGAGGCTGCACCAGGTGATGAAGTGCCGGACTACGGTCTCGTGAATCAGAATGGCAAGCTGATAAAGCTCCACGATTATCGCGGCAAGACACTGCTCCTGACGTTTATCTACACTCGTTGTCCCGTGCCCGAGTATTGCACATTAATGAGCAACAACTTTGCCGCGATTGATAAGCAACTTCAGCAGCAACCCGCAATCTACGACAAGACACATCTGCTGAGTATCAGCATCGATCCGGAATACGACACGCCTCAGGTACTGCGTAGCTATGGAGCGGCGCACACGGAACGTTACCAGAACGAGACGTTCAGTCACTGGGAGTTTGCGTCAGGCACAAAGGATCAAGTTAAGGGAGTGGCACAGTTCTTTGGCCTGCGCTACTACGCGGGCAGCGAGCAGATCGTTCATTCGCTGAAAACTGTTATCGTTGGTCCTGACGGAAAGGTAGCGAAGGTTTACAGCGGTAATGAATGGAAGCCTGATGAAGTTGTGCAGGAGATGGTGCGACTCGCAGGGGGTTCGTAATAAGGTTCTATTTACTAGAAGCGCCTCACGATTCACAATGTTCACCTTCGATTGGAATGCTCGAGGTGCAAGACATCAGCGTTCAAGGTCCAGGGGAACAGCTCAAGTCACGTAAATTGCAGGTTGGGAAGGGCGGTTCACCCCCGCTCAAGACAAAATCATATCAATGTTGGTTGGAAATGAATCTTGAGCGGGGGTGAACCGTCCTTCCTAACCTGCAATTATCTGAGCTTGAGTTCTTTCAGTGAGCTTGAGTGACGATTCCTTGGAACGTTGCTCTGTTCAGCTCGAGTTGGAGCTATGCGGCTTGAGCGTTAGGCAAGTTGAGTCAAACCTAACTACCCTTGATCTTCTTGATCTCTTCCGTGAGTACAGGTACGGCTTCGAAGAGATCTCCCACGATTCCATAATCAGCAATATCGAAGATTGGCGCCTCAGGATCTTTATTGATGGCAACGATTGTCCCGGAGTTCTTCATTCCGACGAGATGTTGAATCGCCCCAGAGATACCGAGAGCAACATAAAGTTTAGGTGCGACAGTCTGGCCTGATGATCCAATCTGCCGATCAATCGGCAACCACTCGGCGTCACAAATGGGACGCGAGGCAGCAAGATCTCCACCCAAAGCTTCTGCCAGCTTTTCTGCCAGGACAAGATTGTCTTTGCTCTTGATACCTCGACCGACAGCCACGATTACGTCTGTCTTAGTCAGGTCGACAGCCTGCTTCACTTCCTGAAACGGCGCCTCCGGCACCATTCTCACCTCTCCGACCTCGACGTCCATCGCTTCGACTGGTGCACCACTTCCCTTCGCCGCTTGATCTGCGCGAAACGCGCCCGACTGAAAGGTTGCAAACACGGGCGCTTCACCGTCGGACGAAACATCGGCGTCGAGCTTCCCTAGAAATATGCGGCGAGTGAAACCGACTTTCCCGCTATCGACGTTCGCACGAATGCAATCGCTAATCAGAGACTTACTGAATCGCGCCGCAAGTTTTGGGGCGAAGTCGCGAACGAGGTAGGTATGTGTCATCAACACCAACGCCGGATCGATTTGACGAACCACGCGTTCCATCGCATCGGCGTAACCATCAGGTGTGTAGTCCGCAAGCTTTGCGTTTTTGGCGTGAACTACCTTCTGTATGTCGTACGCGGCAAGCTGTTGGGCCAGCTCGTTGACGTCCGCTCCCAGCACAACAGCTGTTACGGATTGCTGCAATTGAGAAGCAAGAGACTGTGCCGCGACAATACCTTCCAGAGACGCTTTGTTCGCGACGCCGTCACGGTGTTCTATGAAAACGAGAATTCCATTACTCATATGATTTAACTAGATGACCCGCGCCTCTGTATGAAGTTTCTGTGCGAGTTCAGCAGCACCCACCTTAGCGTCGCCATTGCCGAGCAATTGCGTCTGCTTCATCTTCTGCGGCAGATAAATCTTTTCGATCTTCTGGTGTGATGGTCGCGAAACGGCGTCGGCAGCTGGCGTCACTTCCTTTATCTCTTTCTTCTTCGCCGCCATGATTCCCTTTAACGTGGCGTAACGAATCTGGCTAATGCCGGATTGAATTGTCAGCAAAGCCGGCAAAGACATTGTGTACCACTGGTACCAGCCACTCTCGAGTTCGCGCTTCACGCGAAACTTGTCAGCATTCGCATCTACTTCGATGACGATGGTTGCATGCGGCAATCCGAGCAGTTCAGCGACAATCACGCCTGTTTGACCGTAGCCGTAATCGTCCGACTGAAGACCAGTCATCACGAGATCGGGCTTCTCATCACGAATCGCATCAGCCAACAAACCCGCCGCTGCATAAGGCGAAAGATGGGCCAGATTGTCGCCGACGATATGAATGGCGCGATCGGCTCCACGTGCGAGTGCGTCTTTGATTACGCTCTTGACTCGCTGAGGTCCCATTGAAACGACAACGACTTCGCCACCGAGCTTCTCTCGCACGCGCAGTCCTTCTTCGAGCGCATAACCGTCTGACTCGCTGACTTCAAACGAGAGATCCGCTTCTTCGATCCAGGTTGCCTCTTTATTAATTCGCAGGATCGCGTCTTTGTTCGCGACCTGCTTCATGAGAACGACTATTTTCATACTTGATTATAGGCTCTACCACTCAACACCGTGGCCAACAGTCAGTACCGAAACGCGGTAGCGTCGGGTCAAGGTCCATTGCAAAGCCCGGCAATCGGAACGCGGACCCGACGCTACCGCGTTTCGGTACTGACTGTTCGCGAGTTCGTTGGGTGCTATTCAAAACAAAAGACCTATTCCGAATACCGCTTAAACAACAATGCCGCGTTTGTCCCGCCAAATCCGAAACTGTTCGAAAGCACGTAATCAATGTCAGCCGGCCGCGGTTCATTCGGCACATAATCAAGATCACAGTCGGGATCAGGGTGCACGTAGTTGATCGTCGGTGGCAAAACCTTTCGATGAATTGCCAGCGTCGAAAAAATCGCTTCTATTCCCCCCGCTGCGCCCAAGAGGTGGCCCGTCATCGACTTCGTTGAGCTAACCGCAAGCTTGTATGCGTGGTCGCCAAAAGCCGTTTTGATCGCCTTCGTTTCAAACTTGTCGTTATAGGGCGTTGAGGTGCCGTGCGCGTTGATGTATCCGACAACCTCAGGTCCAACCCCAGCGTCTTGCAATGTCTTCTGCATTACGCGAATCGCGCCTGAACCCGTTTCGTCAGGCATTGTGATGTGAAACGCATCAGAGGTCATGCCGTATCCGACAATCTCCGCGTAGATTCTTGCTCCTCGTTTGCGCGCAAACTCCAACTCTTCAAGAATCATGATTCCAGCGCCTTCGCCAATTACGAATCCATCCCGATCCCGCTCAAATGGTCGCGATGCTCCGACGGGATCATCATTTCGCGTGGAAAGCGCCCGCATGGCGCCAAAGCCGGCAACACTCATCGGAGTGATTGCCGACTCAGCACCTCCGCAGATCATCACGTCAGCGGCAGAACGCTGAATCAACTTAAAGCTATCTCCGATCGCGTGGGCTCCGGCCGAACACGCCGTCGCAGTCGCCGAGTTAGGTCCTTTTGCGTTATGACGAATTGAGACTTGCCCGGATGCGAGATTTACGATCGCGGAAGGTATGAAGAACGGCGAGACACGACCTGGACCTTCGTTCAGCAACTTCGAATGCTCGCGCTCGATGGCCCAGAAGTCACCGATTCCACTGCTGATATAAGTTCCGACCTGCTCTGCGATGTCATCAGTGATCTTCAACCCGGAGTCGGTTACCGCTTCCTTCGACGCAGCCACGGCATACTGAATGAAGGCGCCCATCTTGCGCGCCTCCTTCTTCTCGACGTATTTCAGCGGATCGAAGTCTTTAACTTCGCAGGCAAACTTCACCGGAAACTTTTCTGCGTCGAACTTCTTGATATAGTCCGCACCGCTGCGGCCATTCATCAACGCAGTCCACGTTTCTTCGACAGAATTGCCAACCGGAGTTACTAACCCCAAGCCCGTGACAACAACACGACGTGTCAACTTAAACTCCTTTGAAGTAGGTTTCTTGGAGTGCGGTGACTTGTCACCGCGATGGTCTCAAAGCGGCGATCCCGACTTGTCGGGACCACACTCCAAAAACAACTTTCACAACTCACTACTTCTTGTGCTGATCGATGTAGTTGTAGGCATCGCGCACACTCTGGATCTTTTCAGCATCCTCGTCGGGTATCTCTATGCCAAACTCCTCTTCAAAGCGCATCACCAGTTCAACTGTATCCAGCGAATCCGCGCCGAGGTCGTCGATGAATCTCGCGTTTGGCGTAACCTCGTTTTCGTCGACTCCCAACTCGTCAACGATAATCTGCTTTACCTTATTCTCGATCTCTTGATCGGGCATCTCGTTTGCTCCTCTTGATTTTGATAGTCAATTACGAATTCGCCGAAGCCTTATCTACCGCTGCTTGCAGACTCGCGGCATCTTCGACATTGAAACAGTGCACATCGCGACTGATTTGCCGCATTAAGCCAGAAAGTACCTTACCTGGTCCAACTTCAACAAATGTTTGAACTCCCTGATCGAACAACAACCTCATCGATTCAAGCCATCGAACAGGCGAAGATACTTGTCTGACCAATGAGTCACGCATCACAGCAGGATCTTTTGTTATTGCTGCATCAGCGTTCGTGACAACCGGCGTCTTGGCTTCGCTGAACGATAACTGCTCAAGATCCTTTTCCAGTCGATCCTGTGCAGGTTTCATTAACGCACAGTGAAATGGCGCGCTCACATTCAACTTGATGACGCGTTTCGCGCCGATTTCTTTCAACGCCTCAATTGCACGACCGATTGCAGCAGCGTGGCCGGCAATAACAACCTGATTCGGCGAGTTGATGTTTGCAGGAGAACAAACCTCGTCTCCGCTGACATCTCTACATACCTTTTCAATGTCGTCCAGCTCGGCACCCATCACTGCCGCCATTGCACCGACCCCTACCGGCACAGCTTCCTGCATGTAGCGGCCGCGTGCGCGGACTGTTTTCGCTGCGTCCGATAAACTCAACACGCCTGCCGCAACCAGCGCGGAGTACTCACCGAGACTGTGACCTGCTACAAACGCAGCTGCTCGGAAGCCATTCGCCTCAAGCGCTCGGTACGCAGCAATCGAGACTGACAAAATCGCTGGTTGTGTATTTTCAGTCAGCTGAAGTTCTTCAGCCGGTCCTTCAAAACACAAACGCGATAGTGGAATCCCTAACGCATCGTCGACTTCTTCAAAGACCTGACGCGAAACTGAATAATTATCCGCCAGGTCTTTTCCCATGCCCGGAGATTGCGAACCCTGGCCCGGGAATAAACAGGCAATTGCCAATCGAATGCTCCCTCGCTACCAACGCATCACGACACTGCCCCAGGTTACGCCGCCGCCGAACGACGTTAAGAGCACAACGTCGCCATCATTCACTCTTCCGGATTCGACACACTCATCGAGCGCAATGGGTATCGAGGCTGATGATGTATTGCCGTGTACTGCGATGTTTGAATATACCTTGCTCAGATCAATATTGAGCTTGCTCGCAACAGCTTCCGTAATCCTTTGATTCGCCTGATGCGGAATAACCAGATCGACGTCATTCGACGACAGTCCTGACGTCTCTAACACATCACGAGAAATTTCGGTCATGGACCGCACGGCAACCTTGAATAGTTCATTCCCTCTCATCTTGAAGAAGTGATCGCCTGCCGCCAGCGTCTCCGCGGTTGGACGACGTCGCGTTCCTCCGCCGGGAGAATACAACTGCTCTTCGTACCGTCCATCAGATTTGATCTTCGCTGCCAATATTCCACGATTACCGTCAACTGGACCAAGCACCGCTGCTCCCGCACCATCACCAAACAGCACGCACGTTTGGCGATCGGTGTAGTCGACATACTGCGTCAAGATCTCAGCGCCGATAACAAGCGCATATTTTGATTGTCCTGTTCGAATCATCGAATTCGCGAGCGACACTCCGTAGAGAAAGCCGGAGCATGCAGCCACGACGTCCATCGCAGCAGCGTTGTTGCAGGCGAGTTCAGCTTGAATGATGCAGCCAGTGGAAGGAAGTATTTGATCTGGAGTGACGGTTGCGCAGATTAGTAAATCGATGTCAGAAGGATCGAGACGCGCGCGCTCAATCGCCTGGCGTCCCGCACGAACAGCGAACATTGACGTGTATTCACCTGGGGCTGCTTTACGTCGTTGTTTAATGCCGGTACGCGTAGTGATCCACTCGTCTGAAGTTTCGACGAGCTTCGCAAGTTCATCGTTCGTCAAAATCCCTTCGGGATAAGAGTGTCCTGTGCCCAGAATTCCTGCGCGTTGGTTCGACATGTATTGCCTCAAGCTATAAAGGGAACCCGTAATATATCAATAAGAATAAGAAAAGCTAAACAAATAGTGCTTGTCGCTGGTTCTTTGTGCTTTGGCCTTTGTGCTTAGTGCGTTGTGTTCGCCCAAGTACTAAGAACAAAGTACTAAGAACTAAGCACCTAGCTTCAAGTCAGCTCGACGCTACCGCTAAGGAGTGCAGATCGTTGGTTTCCGCAATTCCCCTCTCGATTCGTTCGCCGGCGCGGTTCTCAGAAAACTCTTTCACGCTTTTAATCGCATTGCGAATTGCGCGTGCATTTGAACGGCCGTGGCCTATCACAACGATGCGACTCACACCCAACAATGGCGCGCCCCCGTATTCCGAATAATCCAGTCGCTTCTTAATATTCCTGAAAGCCGGCTTTACAAGAACTCCACCGGCTTTTGTGACCGCTGAGATGCTCAATTCTTTCTTTATCATCGAGAGCATCGCTTCTGTCAGACCTTCAGAGAGCTTCAACATCACGTTTCCGGTGAAGCCATCGGTGACAATCACATCCACCGCTCCTGAAAAAACATCCCGACCTTCAACATTTCCGACGAAATTGATGTTCCTTAGCTGACGCAATAAAGGGAACGCCTCTTTTGTTAGATCGTTCCCCTTCGCTTCTTCTTCGCCGATACTCATCAAGCCGACTGACGGTTTGATCGTCCCCAGAACTGAACGCGAGTACGCATCTCCCATGATCGCAAACTGGGCCAGGTGATGCGGTTTGCATTCAGAATTTGCGCCCACGTCAAGCAGTAAGCATGGACGCGCAGCTTTGGTGGGGATCAACGCTGCCAAAGCAGGTCGATCAACTCCAGGTAATGTGCCGATCACCATCTTCGCGGTTGCCATTGCAGCGCCGGTGTTACCAGCGGAAACGAAGCCGTCAGCTTTACCGTCGTCAACCAGCTTCGTTCCGATTCTCAAAGAACTTTTTTTCTTACGTCTGACTGATGTCGCGACGGGATCATCCATCGCGATCACTTCCGGCGCTTCGACGAGCTCGATACCTTGATCCCCGTCACCACGCCAACCGCACCGTCGGAGCTCGGGTTCGAGTTTCTGCGATTGGCCCACGAGAATGACACCAACACCGAAATCACGCGCGGCTGCGAGCGCGCCATCAATTTCAGCGTGTGGCGCGTGGTCGCTTCCCATTCCGTCGAGAACGACCTTGCCCGTTAACGGGACTTCATTCTTCGACCTGGATCCCACAGTGTGTGTTAGGTCTGTTCTACTTGTACGACTTCGCGGCCCTTGTAGTAACCGCACTTCGGGCATACGCGATGGGGGAGGCGCGGTTCACGACAATTCGGACAAAGTGTTGTTTGCGGCACCCGTAAAGCATCATGCGTCCGACGCTTGCCGCGTCGAGCTTTCGAATGTCGGCGTTTTGGATTTGGCATAACTACTCCGTTATTAAATCTTTATTGGGCATCCCTCAGTGGAAGCCTCTTCGATTTTGTCTCAAATGGCGCGCCCACTGACGGGGCGCCCTACAAATCAGTCTTGAACTTCTTTAATGCTTCCCACCGCGGATCAACTTGCGGTGAAGTGCATTCACACGAACCGGTGTTGAGGTTCGTCCCGCAGATTGAACAAATCCCGCTGCAGTTCTCGTCACAAAGAGCACGATCGGGAACTGAAAGAAGGATCTGTTCCCGCACAATCTCGTCGATATCGATCGCTTCGCCGTCGAACACCGACAAACTCATTTCGTCAGAGGTCAGTTCAGCGGCGTGACTGCTTTCGTAATCCCGACCACTTATGTATTGCAGTTTAAAGCCGGCCGATACGGGCATTTCGATCGTCTTCAGGCATCGATCGCATTCGACGTTTACTTTCGTTTCGACGCGACCGGAGACTTGTATCTCACTACCTGAAGACCTGACCCGACCGTCTACTACTATCGGTTCAGCAACTCTGACCCGCTCGTCCACCAGATTGAGCTCCTCAGGTTGATAGGTGTGAGCGAAACTGCCCGTGCCATCTTCCAGATTTTCCAGCTCGATCCGCATTACTACCTGCCACAGACGCGATAAACGATTCTAGAGCGCTGTGCGCAAAAGGGCCATTATAGCGGTCAAAAATGGGGTGTCAACGCGCGGAATGGTTACCAACCCTTTCGTGCGGTTATCCTTGTTTAGCTGAATGTGCAACTTTTTGGGTAATGAAACGCGAACTGTCGATAACCGGCGATTCGTATATCAAACTCACAGCGTCCGAGCGAGATCGGTATGACTTGTCACAAATGCGGATCCGAAACGTTACCTGACCAGAGATTCTGTAGGTCCTGCGGCGCAAGGTTGGGGATCGTTACAGAGCCGCTAACCAAAGAAGCCGCGATTTCTTACCCGAAAGAGGCAAAGGTCGTTGAGGATCGGATCGACTCACGCAACAGATTAGTAGCGTGGGGCTTCATTATCATGTTTGTAGGCGTGGCAATCGGCGTCATAGGCAAGAAGTTGATGCATGAGGAAATAGTCACTGTCGTCGGGATCTTGATGTCGTTGGCGGGAATGTTTCTAACCGGTTACCCGTACCTGCGATCATCATCTCGAAAGGATTCGCGCCCCACTTCCTCGTCTGAGCGCGAATTGCAGAGACAGTCACAGCCTGTGAGTCAGCTATCGGAAGGGCATACAGACTACGTGCCAAGTATCACGGAACGGACGACGGATTTGTTGAAGAGTTCAGAAGCGAGAAGACCGAAAGAGAAAAACGGTGAAACGTGTAGTCAAAGTGATTTCAGCCAACGGTGAGTTTTAAGATAAACGGAATTGCGACGCCGCAAATCAACGCTAACACAAGTTGAATCAATCTCAAGCGATTCCGTTAACTCCGGGTACTTTTGCCTGAACCTTTTTTAGAAGACCGACCTTTAACCTCTTTTCTGACCTTTCGCTTGTTTCCGGGAGATCTGCTTTCGATGAGGCGCTTCTGCCTCCGATCTTCATTCCAGATTTGCTCGAGGCGGCCTTGATCGATCAATCCGTCGGCAACCAAAACCTCAACCAGCGCCTGTAGCAGGGACCGATCAATTGAAGAATTTTCTGCCTGTCGTAGCACCAACTCCAAGCTCCGCTCTAAACGTTCCGCGAGTCGCGTTATTCTGTTCTCTGTAGCTGAGATTCGCTCTAAGAGGTGTTCGTTAGTGGAAACGCCGGCTTCAGCCGCTTCAAAGCGCAACGAGTTTGGTTCGACCACAAGCATCAGGCGCGTACCACAACGTCCACAGAAGTCCGTGCCTAACGGATTCGCGGCAAGGCAACGCTGACAATAGTGAGCTATGGATGACGACATCGAGTTTATTCAATACCGTTCGCGGTAGCGGATGGCCACCAGTCAACCGGCGATATTAGTAGAAGATGTTCGATCATGCGTTGTGTCGTGGACATCCGCTACCGCGAACGGTACTGAATAGTCCGGCCACTTGATCAGAGCTTCCTCAGTCAATATTCGTAAAAGCCTCTTCCAGTCTTCCTCCCCAACCATCCCGCGTCAACATATTTCTTTAGCAACGGGCACGGTCTGTACTTCGGATCGCCAAGACCCTCATGCAGCACATTCATGATCGCGAGGCAAACATCGAGGCCAATGAAGTCAGCAAGCGTCAGCGGCCCCATCGGGTGATTCATTCCGAGTTTCATGATGCCGTCGATACTTTCGCGCGATGCCACGCCTTCGTAGAGCGCAAAGATCGCTTCGTTAATCATCGGCATTAATACCCGGTTCGACACAAAACCCGGCGAATCCTGGCAATCCAGAGGGGTCTTTCCGAGCTTCACTGTCAGGTCTTGCACACGGTCGTAGGTCTCATCAGACGTTGCAATGCCGCGTATCACTTCCACCAACTTCATCACCGGCACCGGATTCATAAAATGCATTCCGATAATCTTATCCGGCCGTGAAGTCGCCGCCGCGAGCTTCGTAATCGATATTGATGAAGTATTCGAAGCTAGTATTGCCGCAGGGGGTGTGATTTCATCCAGTGCTTTGAAGACCTCGGTTTTAACGGCGAGATTTTCCGTGACAGCCTCAACAATAAACGATGCCACGTTGAGCGAACTAAGATCTATTGTCGTCTGGATCCGTTTGATTACTTCGGCCTTCTCTCCAACAGCCAATCGTTCTTTGTCGACATCGCGCTGCAGACTCTTGTCAATCGCCGATATACCACGTTCGAGGAGGTCCTCACGAACGTCGCGCATAATCACCGAATAACCGGCGCGCGCACAGACTTGCGCGATGCCGTTGCCCATAGTTCCGGCTCCGATCACGCCAATGACTTCACTCAATGTTTGCTGTCTCCAA
The DNA here is from genome assembly GCA_046765655.1 of Acidobacteriota bacterium. Classification (GTDB taxonomy): domain Bacteria; phylum Acidobacteriota; class Blastocatellia; order Pyrinomonadales; family Pyrinomonadaceae; genus PSRF01. Next base: position 9,716 of record JBKPMX010000012.1, on the reverse strand, counting down.
AAGATTAACGCCAATCCGGCGGTGAAGGCGGTGGCGCGTACTGTTTTTCTCTTTCCGCTGTTTTATTCGCGGTGGTCCATGGTACGAATCGTTGCTCGGGTAGCATACGCTGGGGATTCTCGTACATCGCTTTGCCAGGCTCACTAAAGAGAAACCAGAAAGTGTACACACAAACCGCAGTTCCAAATGGCGCCTGCATCGATGCGGTCACACCAGCGATCATGCTGGCAATTCTTGCGTAGCGTTTCCTCTTCCTCAACGCGTAACCTGCCACAACGGATGGCAGGGTCATGACCGCGAACATTCCGCCGATGAATGCCCACATGAAGAATATGAATGCTGGAGGCGGCCCCTTTGGGTCAAGGGACATAGCTGCAGTCATGAATCCCAGGACAACTAACATGAGAAGCCCGTTGATTGCTGCATACCCAAGGTGCGCCCAACTTAAGTACTTGTTGTGTTGTTCAGGGGTCAATGAATTGCTCCTCGAAATCCTTACCGCTCAATCGCCATTGCCACCGCATTTCCGCCACCCAGGCACAGCGAAATGATCGCTCGATGTGCATTGCGCCGCTTTAATTCATAGAGCACCGTCGTCAACAGTCGTGATCCTGACTGGCCAATCGCATGGCCCAAAGCTACCGCGCCGCCGTTCACATTTACGCGATCAGGATCCAACCCGAGTTCACGTGTAACAGCAACGGCTTGAACCGAAAACGCTTCATTGAGTTCCACCAGATCGACTTCACTCATGGACCAACCCGTCTTCTTAAGAAGCTTTCGCACTGCATCAACCGGCGCCATCATCACAAGCTTGGGCTCAACTCCCGCCGTCGCCTGCGCGACGATTCGAGCCATCGGCTCGACTCCCATTGCACGTGCACGCTCCAATGACGTGACCACAACTGCTGACGCCCCGTCGTTAACGCCTGGCGCATTCCCCGCTGTGACCGTACCTTCTTTCTTGAACGCCGGTTTCAGTTTTTCCAAGGCTTCGAGAGAAGTGTCTTCACGAACGGTCTCGTCAGTGTCGAAGATGATTGGCGATCCCTTTTTCTGCGAAATCTCAACAGCAACAATCTCATCTTTAAACTTGCCCGCCTTTATCGCCGCAGCTGCTTTGCGATGCGAATTCAATGCGTATTCATCTTGCTCTGCTCTGCTGACTGAATACTTCTCTGCTACAACTTCACCGGTACAACCCATGTGATGATTGTCGAACGAACACCAGAGTCCGTCGTTAATCATCGAATCGACAAGCTCGCCATTGCCCAACCGATAACCTTCACGCGCTTTGGGAATCAGATAGGGAGCATTGCTCATCGACTCCATTCCACCAGCGACAACGATATCGGTATCGCCGAGTTGGATGCCCTGAGCGGCCATCATCACGGCCTTTAGTCCTGAACCACAGACCTTGTTAACCGTTACCGCGGAAACACTCGGTGGAAGTCCGCCGCGCAATGCAGCCTGTCGGGCCGGGGCTTGTCCAAGGCCAGCCTGAATGACGCAGCCCATGATAACTTCATCAACTTCTTCTGGTTTTACTCCTGCGCGTTTCACACTTTCACGCACCGCGATCGCGCCGAGGTCCGTTGCGGAGAATCCTTTCAATGATCCCAGAAACTTACCGACCGGTGTACGGGCTGCGCTGATGATTACCGCTTCGTTCAATGCCATGCCTACTCCTTACTTATTTAAGACTCCGTTCTAATGGTAAAGCGTTGCGCCTAAGAGGGGAAGAGGGGAAGAGAGGAAAAGGGCAGGAGGCGAAAAACATTAGGAGAATTTCTTTCCGTCTTCGCCTCTTCCCCTTTTCCCCTCTTTCCCTTTTTCCTGCTAGACTCGCCTCGCTAGACCACTTTCATCTGTATTCATTTTAATAGAGCATGCAAGCACTCATTCTCGCGGGAGGTAAAGGGACGCGTCTTCGTCCTCTCACCGTCTATACACCAAAGCCAATCGTTCCAATCTGCAATCGTCCATTTCTTCTCTATCAGATCGATACGCTTCGGCGTGCTGGTATCATCGACATCACACTTTCGCTTTCGTATCAACCAAACAAGATCGAACATCTCTTGGGTGATGGCTCTGATTACGGAGTCAATCTAAAGTACACGGTCGAACCCCAACCGATGGGAACCGCAGGCGCTTACAAGTACGCTGAAGATCTAATTCGCGACCGTACCGTTGTTTTCAACGGCGACATTCTGACGGACCTGGATTTGAAAGCTGTAATTCGTGAACACACGGAACGACAAGCGACTGCAACAGTCGTGCTGACACCTGTCGAGAATCCTCAAGATTACGGATTGGTCGAGACGGAATCCGATGGCCGCATAAGGAGGTTCCTTGAGAAGCCTAAGCCGGATGAAATCACTTGCAACACAATCAATGCCGGAACTTACATTCTTGAGCCGAAGGTCCTGGATTTTCTTCCGGCAGGCGAAAACTATTCGTTTGAATACGGCCTCTTCCCTGATTTACTGAAACGTAAAGAACCGTTCTATGCACACGTGCCCGCACGAACTTATTGGATCGACATCGGCACTCCGCAACGTTATCTCACGGTCCATTCTGATCTATTGGCAAATCGCGTCGGTCGGATCCACATAAAGGAACGACGTGGAACATTCGATTCAGCCACAGTGGCAGAGATCGATGACCTCTCGATGATCGGCGATGATTGCCAGATTAAGCCCGGCGCACAGATTACCAACTCCGTGCTTGGACCAGGATGTTTCGTCGAAGAACGCGCGATAGTTGAAAACTCTGTTATCTGGCCGCACACAAGAATCGGCACTGCCGCCGAGATTCGATCGACGATTGTCGGTCGCGGTTGCCACATCGGTCGCTCCGCGATCATTAACCCTGGCACAGTGCTCGGCGACAAGTCTTCTCTAACGGACTACACGATTACCGGGGGCGCTTCGTGACGAGCGGCCTCGCGCAGATCAAATTCGGTACTGACGGCTGGCGCGCGATCATCGCTGACGACTTCACCTTCGCAAACGTCGAGCGCGTCGCACAAGCGTACGCTGGCTATTTACTGTCGCAATCATCGGAAGCGAATCGGCAAGTGGTAGTCGGTTACGACCGCCGATTTCTGTCTGAACAGTTTGCTCGCCGTGCCGCTGAGGTCATGGCCGGAAACGGTTTCGAGACAGTCATGTTCCAGGAAGCGCAACCGACACCGGTGATTTCCTGGGCCGTCAAGGATCTCAAGGCCGTCGGTGGCATCGTGATCACCGCCTCACACAATCCCGCAACGTTCAATGGCTTCAAGATCAAGGCACCTTGGGGCGGAAGCGCTTCGCCTGACACAACAAGTGCAGTCGAACGACTCGTCGACAAAACCGCGCCGAAGCGAAGTGCCGAAGTCAGCGCAGAGTCTGAATTATTGGAAGGCTCAATCAACCGATATCAACATCAAATTCGAACCTATATCGATCTCGATTTGTTACGAAAGGCTTCCGGGCGAGTCATAGTTGATCCAATGCACGGATCGGCGGGAACGTGGGTCGAGAGCTTTCTGCAAGGGGGAAACCTCGAAGTAGAAACGATCCGCTCTTTTCGCGATACCCTTTTCGGTGGAGTCAATCCTGAACCCATAGATCAGAACCTCGGTGCGCTGAAGAGTCGAGTAATCGAAACGAAAGCACTTGTCGGGTTGGCAACTGATGGTGATGCAGATCGAGTGGGAGCCGTGGACGAGAACGGCCACACGCTCACCATGCACGACGTTGTACCAATGTTATTGCTGCATCTATCGCGGCAGCGGAAGATGAGCGGAGCGGTTGTGGTCACGGTATCGCAATCAGTCTTGACGAAGCGGATTGCCAACGCGTTCGGCTTAAAAGTTCACGAGACACCGATCGGATTTAAGTACATCGCTGATTTGATGCTGAAGGAAAACATTCTGCTCGGTGCCGAGGAGTCGGGCGGGATCGGCGTCATCGGACACATACCGGAGCGCGATGGTGTACTGAATTCACTTCTTTTTCTTGAAGCAATCATCGCAGCGGGCAAGACGCCGTCGGAGTTACTGCGAGATCTGCATCGCGAGTTTGGCGAGTTTTACTTCGGGCGCGAAGACATCCATATGGAAGTTGCGAACGGCCAGAAGTTTGTTGGTGAACTGGCGAATAATCCCCCGGCATCGTTTGCAGGCGAGGGAGTGGTGAATGTCCAAAGGATGGACGGGACGAAGCTAATGTTTAAAGACGAGTCGTGGATTCTGTTTCGTCAATCCGGGACAGAGCCAATGCTCAGGATCTACGCCGAAGCTACGTCGGTCGCAAAGATGCAGCAGCTGTTAGAATCCGGCGCCGAGCAGGCACATTCGAAACTTTACTAAAGCGGAACTTTTTCTCTGTGCAACCTTCGTCCTTTGTGTCTCAGTGGTGGATTTCCTTCGCAGGGAGAAATACCACCACAGAGTCACGGAGAACACAAAGGGTGCACAGAGACGTCAATGACCCCGTTGACTACAGGCGCGTAACTAATTAAGCTGGGCCATCCCTTTTACCCAACTATCCCCTGTCCCAATCGAATCGAGAGTTAACAAGGAGGTAGTGTGTCATGGGATTGATTTTGATAATCGTGTTGGTGATTCTGCTATTGGGTGCCGTGCCGTCCTGGCCCTACAGTCGTAACTGGGGCTATGCACCAAGCGGCGGACTTGGATTGGTTCTGATCATTGTTTTGATCCTGGTCTTGTTAGGACGCATTTAGGACGTGGCCGCGACTGAGAGACTCCTCTCTCTGCGAGACCTCAGCGTTCTCGGCGGCTGGGCGGTGGTCCTGGCAAGATTCGACGCGCCCAACTACCATTGAACGAGACTTGTTTCGTTCCATGAAATAACCGGCCGACACGCCGAGACCGCCGAGGTTACGCAGAGAGTCGGATGAATCGGTCATTGGCCTATGCCAGAGCTTCCCGAGGTTGAACATGTAGTGCGTGCGTTGCGCCCGGCAATAGTCGGCCGCAGAGTCCTCGCTGCTGAATTGAAGCTAAAGCGCACCGCACCACAAACATCGAAGCCTGCCTTCAATCGTCTACTGCGAAACGCGCTTATCACGGGGGTCAGTCGACGCGGCAAATACATCCTCATCGAACTCGATTCTGATCGCCTGCTAGCAACCCATCTCCGCATGACCGGCAAATTCGTTTGCCTCACGCATGACGATCAATTACCGCCCTACGCACATGTGATTTTTCATCTCGATGATGATCGGCGACTCGTGTTTTGCGACATGCGGCAGTTTGGGCGAATGCGCTTGATTGCCAATCGCGAACGTCTGCCAAAAGAGATTCTCGCGCTCGCCCCTGAACCACTTTCGGCGGATTTCACCGAGCAGTACTTTCGCCAAACTCTAAAGAAGTCGCGACGTAGTTTGAAACAGCTCCTGCTGGACCAGACAAGAGTCCTTGGACTTGGGAACATCTACGCAGCGGAGGCATTGTTTCTCGCTGGAGTGAATCCGATGAAGGCTTCCGATCGTCTCTCGAAACCTCGTTCGGAGAAACTCTATCGCGCGGTCCGCGACGTTTTGCAGGAAGCGATCGATGCTGGTTCCACACTGCGAATTGATCTAGCTGATCGCAACGGCGATTACATTGGTACGAGCGAGAGGTTCTGGCGAGTTTATGAGCGCGAAGGCGAGCCGTGTGTGACGTGTGGTACCCGGATCAAGCGCGTGGTCCAAGGTGGGAGATCGACTTATTACTGCCCCAAGTGCCAACGCGGCTAGCACAATGCTCAGTGCTACTATTCAAGGTACATAACATCAATCACTCAAGCTGCAGTACAACAATTCAAGACCAGACAAATGCAAGTCGGGAAGGGTGGCTTGCCCCCGCTCAAGTTCATTGTCACTCAACGTCGAATCAACTCGACCTTGAGCGGGGGGCAAGCCACCCTTCCCGACTTGCATTTATCGCAGCTTGAGTTATTTCGGAGAAGATTGAGCGCTGATGTTATGTACCTTGAATTTTTCTCCGCACTCACCCGCATCCGTGAGGTGGGTGCCTTCAGACCATTGCGGCCAAACCTTTCCTACAGATTCTCAAGTATAAAATCCGTCATCAGCTGTCGCATGTGCTTCAGCAGTAACTGATCAACCACGCCATGCCGCTGCTTCGGATAGACCATCAACTGAAACTGCTTCCCTGCCTTCTGCAGCTCATACACGAACTGAATCGTGTTCTGCATGTGCACGTTGTCGTCGATCGCGCCATGCAGTAAAAGCAACTTTCCATGAAGATCCTTGGCTGCATTTACCGGTGAGCTCTTCTTGTAGCCTTCAGGATTGTTTTGCGGAGTGCGCATGTAACGCTCAGTGTAGATACTGTCGTAGTCGCGCCAGTCAGCCACTGTTCCACCGGCGATTCCCATCTTGAACGACTTACTATGCGTCAACGCGTAGCTCGTCATGAAGCCGCCATAGCTCCAACCCCAGATCCCGATCCGCTCACCATCGACATAGGGCTCCTTCTTCAACCATGTGAGACCGTCTTCGATATCGCGGAGTTCGAGCTCACCGAAGTTTTGATAGACCGGCCATGTCGACTCGAGCCCCTTGCCGCTGGCCGTCCGGTTGTCGCAAATCCAGACGATGTAGCCCTTCTGCGATAGCATCTGGTGAAACATGTACGTCAGTGCTCCCCAGGCATTTCGTACCTGCGGCGCATGTGGACCACCATACGTGTACACCACGACCGGATATTTCTTTTTCGGATCGAAATCGGGCGGCTTGATCATCATGGCTTCCATCGGGAAGCCATCTCTGGTTTTCACCTGAAGCAAACTGGTTGCGCCCAACTTGTAGTTCTTCAGTGCTGCGACCTGATTCTCGTTAATCGCCCGCACTAGTTTGCCTGACGCGTCAAAGAGCCTGGTCTGTGTGGGTGTGTTTATATCGCTCCAGGAGTCGACGAAGTAGTTTTGAGTTGGACTCATCTCGATTCGATGAGAACCTTCAGACGTGGTTAGTCGTGTGAGTCCAGTACCATCCAACTTGATGCTGTAGAGCTGTGGTGCGATGTGACTGTCGCGAGTCCCCGTGAAATAGAGCAACCCTTTGTCAGCATCGATGCCTTCAAAGTCAGACACCTCCCACTGGCCGTCTGTAACCTGACCCAACAACTTTCCGTCAGCGCTGTAATGATAAAAGTGGTTCCAGCCGTTTCGTTCGCTTTGCCAGAGGAATGACCCGTCCTTCAGCCAATGGGGGTTATCGTTAATAGCGACCCAGGCTTTCGAGGTCTCACGGAATGCCGTCGTCGTCTTTCCCTCGCGCGCGTCTGCGAAATTCAGATCAAGAAACGTCTGTTCCCGATTCTGTGCCTGAAAGATCACCCTTTTCCCGTCCGGCGTCCACGCAACACGCGAAAGCAGAAAATCTTCCGGCTGATATTTGAACGTGTCGACCCAACGCGTCGCACCGCCAATCACGTTTACGATACCAAGTTTGACTATCGGGTTTGGATCACCCGCTTTTGGATAAGGCGTCAGCTCGATCCGTTGTGGATACGGAATGTGATCGACAACCGTGAACTCCGGAACCGGACTCTCATCGAAACGGATGTAAGCGATCATGGTCGAGTCAGGACTCCACCAGTAGGCGCCAAAATTTCCTCGCCCGTACAGTTCTTCCTGGTAGACCCAATCCAGCCGGCCGTTCAGGATCTTCGCACTGCCATCGCTTGTTAACGCCCGTTCACGTCGCTGCATGCCGAGATCTTCGACATATAAATTGTTTCCGCGCACGAAACTGATCATGCGACCGTCAGGGCTAAACTCGACTCCCACCTCTTCTTCAGGATTGGCGGTAAGCCGAATTGCTCGATCAGTGCCCAACTCGTAATAAAAAAGATCGTTGGACCAATTGATTAGCACTGCTGTCTCGGCGGGATTCATGTCATACGAACCCCGATTCGACAGTTGTCGCGCGTCGTTCGCACTAATTCCCGGCAGTGCGGCGAACGCGGCCTGCATCTTCGCCGCATCGAAAAATGCAACTGCCTCTCCTGTCGCCGCATCAACTTTTTGAATGCGCGGCACATCGCGACGCGAAGCCTCGTTGGTCAGCAAATAATGTGTACCATCCTTAAGCCACCGAATGGTTGGTGTTGTGCCATTGAAGTTGACGCGTTTGTCAGGGTCGTAAATGTCGTCGACCGTGAGAAGTTTGTTTTGCGCGTGCGACGAGGCTGAGCAGATACCAACGAGAATGATTCCGAGCAGGGTCAGTTTAAGTCGAGTCATAGTTTCGTTCTCTATAAAAACTTCGATGGTCCTTTCATTACGATTGCGACTCTACCTGTGGCTCAGGCTGCTCTCGGAGTGAGTCGTTTGATAAGAGGGGTTAATACAGCCAGGATAAGCGCAGCCACCAGTGTGATTCCCGCAAAGATACCGAAGGCTTTCGTCAACACTGAAGGATCATTGCCTTCGAACAGCCTGGTGGTTAGTCCAGCGATGTAACTGCCAATCGAGATCGATAAGAACCAGACGCCCAACATGAGTCCCACCATTCTCGCGGGCGAGAGTTTTGTGACCGTGCTAAGTCCCACAGGACTCAAACAAAGCTCACCGATCGTTTGGAGAAAGTAAACAACCACCAGCCACATCGGACTAACGCGGCCGGCTCCCGTCAAAGTAGAAGCAACAGCGATGACGACGAAGGCGATGCCGGCGAAAAACAGGCCGATCGTAAATTTACCAGGGCTTGAAGGTTGCCTGTCTCCGAGTCGTTGCCAAACTGCTCCGATGATCGGCGCAAGGATGATTACGAAGATGGCCGGCACAGACTGGAACCAACTCGATGGATACTGCCAACCGAACAGTGTCGTTCGCGTTAGCCGATCGGCGAAGAGTGTCAAACTTGATCCGGCCTGCTCGTAGGTCATCCAAAAAAGAATTGAGAACAGGAAAAGAATAAAGATCACCAAAACTCGTTTCAGCTCTTCGCCATTTAAGTGACGCGTTATCCCAATCAAGTAACCAGTAAAGAACCCTACGACAGTTGGAAAGAGTGCCGACAAAACACCTGCATCTCCCCACACGAACCCTGCGACTGCACCAATCGTTCCACCGACAACTGCCAGAATGATCGTGATGTAATCCACGCCTGTAGTTGGCTCAGCTGTTTGCGTTGGCATAGGCTTGTCGCCGACTCCGGCAAGTCGTCGCCTTCCCAGCAAATACTGAATAATCCCCAATGTCATACCGACGCCCGCGGCACCGAATCCCCAATGCCAGCTGGAATTTGGATTCAAGCCCATTGACGAGATCAGACTACGAAACCAGTTCGACTGCGCCAGAAATCCAACCACGATTGGCGAGAGGAAGGCGCCCAGATTTATCCCCATGTAAAAGATCGAGAAGCCTGCGTCGCGTCGTTTATCTTCGTCTGAATACAGCTGTCCCACCATCGCGCTGATGTTTGGCTTCAATAGCCCGGTGCCACAGGCAATCAGGATGAGACCGAGATAGAACGTGAGATGGGAATTAATCGCCATCGAGTAATGGCCGCAGGCAATTATGATCCCTCCGATGAGGACAGCTCGCCGGGCGCCGAACACCTTATCAGCCAGCCAGCCACCGATAAGCGGCAGGTACCAGACGGATGAAACGTAGGTAGCGTAGATAACGCTCGCATACCTTTCATCAAGGGCGAGACCACCTTCCACCAACGACTTCGTCATATAA
>JBKPMX010000011.1:0-25301 GCA_046765655.1 Acidobacteriota bacterium | reverse complement strand
GGTCGTCGGCAGCGTCAGATGTGTATAAGAGACAGACCTCACGTTTCTAACGACGCCTGCGCCATCGACTCTCTTTCGCGACATTCACAAGTTACCTCCGGGTCATTTGTTGATTCTTAGCCGGGATGGTTCTCTCAACATGCAGCAGTACTGGGACGCGCTGCCGCCTGAAGAACCGATTCAGCGAACTGACGAGGAGCACAAGACTGAGATCCTCCGCCTGTTACGCGACTCGATTGGCAAGCGGATGATGTCAGATGTGCCGTTCGGCGTGTTCTTGTCCGGCGGTGTCGACTCGTCCGCAAACGTCGCGTTGATGTCAGAACAAATGACCCGACCTGTCGACACGTTTACAGTTGGCTTTCATGACGCTGAGTATTTGAATGAACTCGAATCCGCTCGGCGAATCGCCAAGCAGTTCCAAACTAACCATCACGAAGTGATCATCTCGGAAAAAGAGATGCAGGATTTTCTCCCTGGTCTTGTTTTTCACCAGGATGAGCCGATCGCTGATCCGGTTTGCGTGCCTCTTTACTACGTCTCGAAGCTTGCACGCGATTCCGGTACCATCGTCATCCAGGTCGGTGAAGGCTCTGATGAGATCTTTAGTGGTTACGAAAACTACGTCCGTCATCTGAGGATCTACGAAAACTTTTGGCGACACGCGGAGAATCTGCCGTTAGCATTGCGCCGGACGGTCGCTAATATTTCGCGGCCCGCGCTGGAAGCGACCGGACGCAAGAGAGCAGCAATTGAATTAATCAGGCGCCTTGGTGCAGACGAGCCTTTGTTTTGGGGAGGCGTTGTTGTTTACGACGAGACGCTGAAACCGCGCGTCGTTTCCGGACGACTTCGTGAGCGACTCAACGGCAGTTCATCGATTCAGGTGGTGAACAAGTATCTGAACCACATCGAGAACGAGCGGCCTGGTTCCGACTTTCTTGCACGCATGACTTATCTCGAATTGAAGCTGCGTCTACCGGAGTTGCTATTAATGCGCGTCGATAAGATCACTATGGCAACGAGTGTTGAAGCTCGTGTGCCGTTTCTTGATCATCATCTCGTCGAGTACGCGCTCGGAGTGCCACGTTCTTTGAAGGTTGAAGGCACGAGTGGTAAACACATTTTGAAGAGGGCGCTGGAAGATATCTTGCCGCGCGATCTGTTGTATACGCGAAAGCGCGGTTTTGGTGCGCCGGTGCGCGAGTGGTTTCGGTCAGCACTTGGTGAATTGTTTGACTCACACGTGCTGAACTCGACGCTTCGAAAACGCGATCTGCTCGACTACGATTTTGTGTCGAGGATGCTTACTCAACATCGCAACCAATCGAAGGATTGGGGCTTTCATCTTTGGGCATTGCTGAACCTAAGCTTGTGGTACGAACGGTGGATTGATCCACGATAGCTTTCCTGATTTATAGCGGCGGCCCTCCGTGGCGTTCTGGTGTTCGATACACTTCAGTTTGTCGGCGAGGAGCGGAGGCGACGACCTGCGATGTAAGTGCAAGCTGTCGTGAGTCATCGACAAGCTTCAGGAAGCTCTAATCAAGTCGTCCGAGCGATTCAGTACCGTCCGCGGTAGCGGATGGTCACCACTCAAGCGACGATATTAGTGGCACCTGTATCCTCATGACGTTGAGTCGTGGCTATCCGCTACCGCGGACGGTACTGAATAGCCACTTGATCAGAGCTTCCTAAAGTGTATCGAACATGAGGGCGGCCACGGAGGGCCGCCCCTACGATTAGAAACGCGCTTGCAGGAAAAACCTTTAAAGTTCTCTAAAGCATTCGCCGTCACACTGATCACCCGCGTGCTGATGGTTGCGAGCTCTCTCGGTGCGAGCATCATCGTTGGCAGACGACTTGGTGCAGCAGGAGCCGGTTCGCTGGCTGTCATCAACGTTACGATTGCGCTGGGTGTACAGCTCGGATGTTTTGGACTTCCTTCGGCAAACACCTACTTCATTTCTCGCAATCGTGAAGACGTCGGAAGCGCGTGGGCCAACTCACTGGCATTCGCACTAGTCGCCGGCGGCACAATTGCCGCGGGGATTCTTGTTGCGGCTCAAGTGCGTCCCGGCGCGTTTGGAGAAATCGCTGCCAGCCTAATTCCGATCGCTGTCATCGCGCTGCCATTTCAGTTGATCACGCTTCTCGGTCTGAATGTATTCCTCGCTCTGGGGCAAATCACTCGCTTCAACATCACAGAGGGTGTAGCGCAGACAGCGTTAGTGATAAATGCCTTTATCGCTCTTATCTTAATGCGGAGCGGACTCCGCACGGTTGTGTCGTTGAATATGACGACCACTGTAATCGTCGGCGTCATCATCATTCTGATGGTGCGGATTGCCTCAAAAAGAATTGCTAACGAGTCTCCGTGGTTCGACGTTGCTACTTTCCGTCGAATGATTCGCTACGGGATGAAGTTTCATATTGCTGTTGTGGCGGCACTCATTATCGTGCGCGCAGACGTGTTGCTGGTGAATCACTTCAGAGGCGCGGCGGAGGCTGGCGTCTACGCTGTAGCTAGTCAATTGGCAAACCTGGTGCTGATGTTGCCGGCAGTAATTGCGACGTTGCTATTCCCGCGCACGTCCGCAGAACCTGATCCGCAGGCGCGACTAACAATGCGCGTCACGCGTCATACAGCTTTCATCCTGCTGATCGTTTGTCTCGCGGCGGTGCCTTGCAGTTTCTTGATTCCGGCGGTTTACGGAAGTGCGTTTCAGCAGTCGACCTTGCAGGTGCTAATACTTTTGCCAGGCGTTTATTTCATGGGCATCGAATCAGTCCTGGTCCAGCACTTCACTGGAGCGGGACTGCCGATCGCAGTGCCGATATTCTGGATCGTTGTCGTGGCCTTCAACCTGGTTCTAAATGTGCTTTTGATTCCGACCTACGGCGCGACGGCGGCGGCGATCATATCGTCTCTAACTTATGCGCTAATCTTTATTTTGGTCGCGATCTATTTTCGCTTGAGGACGGGAAACAATTTATCAACTGCGCTTGTAATGGAACGTCAGGAGATTCGGGAACTTGTAACTCTTGAGCGTCTAGGTTTCTTTTCGAAGTGAAGGATGGATTGAACTCGCGGGCAATGAGGTTACACCTCGAGGTAGCACAGGGTGCGAAGCGTCGTGTCGCAATCTGTGCAACCTCTCAGTACCCTATTTCTCTGTGGTGAAAAAGATGCGGGGAACACACACCACAGAGACACAGGGAACGCAGAGGTTGCACGGAGAAGAAGCGTCGCACCCCTGCGACCGTGGGGTGGACTGACCTGAGATTAGCGACGCGCGGATTTGTCTATGAAGATTCTCTTGCTTGCGCTTGACGGGGATGAAGCACGTGCTCGAAAGGTGCTACAAGACACGTTCGAGGACGCAGAGATCGCGTCTGTGTCTCGTGCGCAGATTGAGTCGTTAGGTATAGCTGAGCGCATTCGACTCGTTAGACGTCACCGCCCGCAAGTTTTCGCCATCTCAATGGAGAGTCTAGATTGGCAGCGCGGCCAAACTCTCTTGTCGATCTTTGCCGGAGCCTCAGGCGCGAAGGAGATCGTCGCGCTTGATGCAAGTGGTCGCATTCGTCGAGAGCGCAAGTCAGTTGTACTGCTCAACGCGCCGTTTAAGCTTGCACGGGAAGCTTCTTCAAGTGCCTCTGCCATTGTTGAATCACGCAGACAATTGACGAGGCTCGAGAACGCGGTCGGGAGAGCAGTACTCAAACGTGGAGCAGCTGAATCAAAGCCGCCCGAGTTTGTATTTCTGCGCGCGACACCAGGACCAGGCACGCAGGCTGGGGGAGCTTCGAGTCACATCAACGGATTTATCAACGCAGTCAAAGCCGAAGGCGCGAAGGTCCGTGTTATCAGCAACGATCAAATCGCGGGTTTGAACGACGCGAGACTGCCCTTGACGCTGGTGCCACTTGAAGCCACGGGTCTAACACGCTCGGCTTTCGATCTTCGCAATAACCTGATTTTCACTTCGGGTGCTTTGGCAACGATTCGCGACGCGCCACCCGACTTTATTTATCAACGGTACAGCCGCTTTACTTGGGCTGGCGTCGCTGCCAGCCTTTTGTTTGAGCGTCCGCTGTTTCTCGAGTACAACGGTTCGGAAGTTTGGGTCGGCAAGTACTGGGACGAAGCCGGAATGTTCGACCTGCTTGAGAGATTTGAAAAATTGAATCTTCGCGCCGCTGCACGCATCTTCGTTGTCTCGGAGGTGGAGCGAAACAACTTGCTGCGAGCAGGACTTCCGGAACATAAGATAGTAGTCAATCCTAATGGAGTTGATATCGATCGATTCCGTCCGGGCATCGGCGGCAAAGATATTCGTGCAGAACTTGGCGTTAGTGTTGACGAACCGCTCGTAGGCTTTGTCGGGACTTTTGGTCCATGGCATGGCGTGTTGGAGCTGGCGAAAGCGATCGCGATGATTTCCCGCAGTGTGCCGGTGAAGTTTTTACTAGTCGGTGCTGGCAAGCTTAAGAACGAAATGGAAGAGACAATTCGTGAGGCTGGCTTCGAGGACCGGGTGATTTTCACCGGCTCAGTTGCACATGACCGCGTGCCCGCGTTGCTGGACGCGTGCGACATTCTCGTAGCTCCACATATTCCGCTGGCGGATGGCAGCGACTTCTTTGGTTCGCCGACGAAGCTCTTCGAATACATGGCGATGGGAAAGGGAATTGTCGCAAGTCGATTGGGCCAAATCGGTGATGTGCTTAATCATGAAGAGACTGCGTTGTTAATCGAGCCGGGAAACGTTAACGAATTGGCGGAAGCCATGGTGCGTCTTATCAACTCGAAGGAACTTCGTGAGCGATTAGGCCACAATGCTAGACGGGTTGCGATTGAGAAGTTTACGTGGAGACACAACGCGCGTCGCGTACTAGACGCATACGACGAATGGCAAAGCTGAATTGAGCGACGGTGACAGCACGTGTGCGAAGAGACTCAACTACAGAACGGGAGCGAAGCGACCGATTTCAATGTACATCGCCAGTCTCTGAGTTGAAATCGGTCGCTTCGCTCCCGTTCTGTAGGTGAGTCCATTGGAAATCGCCACGCGGAGTCGCCAGAGTTTTTATGAGCGGTTTAGCGGAAGAAAAACTTCGAGCGCGTGAGCAGTGGGGACAGGATCCTTGCGGCGCTGAAATGGCGCGTGAACATGAGCTCGGGACGCGCGAGTTTTTCGACGCGGTCGAGCGCAACCGCTACACCGATTACGCGCCGTGGATGCCGCGACTGATGGGATTCGATCAGTTTGCCGGGGCATCGCTGCTGGAGATTGGCTGCGGAATGGGAAGTGATCTTCTTCAATTCGCGCGTGGCGGAGCGTTGTGCACTGGCGTAGACCTTACGCCGCGTTCGGTTGAAATTACCCGGCACCGGTTCGCATTGTACGGTCTTCCAGGCTCGTTCATGATCTCAGACGGAGAATCGTTGCCGTTCAAAGCGAATAGCTTCGACGTCGTTTACTCGAATGGTGTCCTACACCACACGCCCGACACGCAGCGTGCGATCGATGAAGTCCATCGAGTGTTGCGTCCTGGCGGCACGGCGAAGGTGATGCTCTATCACCGCAACTCGTTGAACTACTGGATGGAGATCGTTCTTCGTCGAGGAATCCTGGGCGCCGAATATCTTCGCGGCCGAACCTCCGAAGAAATTATGAGCCGCGTAATTGAGTTCAGTGATCATGAAGCGCGACCCCTGGTGAAGGTCTACTCGCGAGGGCAAGCTCGAGAACTGTTCCGGCAATTCAAAGAAATTTCTGTGGATGTAGAACAGTTAACCCGCGCAGAGTTGCGCTTCCTGTCTCCGTTGGTTTCAGCGTCGTTGTTTACAAGGCTCGCACACAAGATTGGCTGGAACGTAATCATCACGGCGGTCAAGTAGGAAGACGTGGCGTCAGATTCAACGTACATCTCATTAATCACTCAATGTCGTTTCAAGGGTTCAAGTGGAGAAAGTGCAGTGAGAAAGGGTGGCTTGGCCCGCTCCACTTGCAGTTGATTCAATGTTGAGTGGTTATGTATCTCGAGCGGGGGCAAGCCACCTTCCCCACTGCAAATTAATGAGCTTGAGTAATGCTAATGAAAGTTGAGTGGTTCATGTTATGCACGTCGAACTTTTCGCTTAGCGATTGACTCATGATGTCGTTTACGCTGGACCACGCAACTCAGTCGCAGGGAATGCAAAGTAGCAACTCGCTGAAAAAACTCACCACAATAGTTCTCATCATCGGTCTAGCGCTGATTGTGCGCGGGCTTACAGCAAATTTTCTTCGGGCCCATTTCAATGATCCTGCCTGGTTTCAAAGTGGATCGTTCTCGATCTTCGACCGCCAAGCCCGTGACGTGCTCGATGGTCGCGAATCTATTTTCTGGATACCCGATTCGTCACGCACGGACCTGATTCAATATCCTCCGGGGAATATCGCGTGGATCGCAGCAATTTACTCCATCACCGGTGACCGATCACCGGCTTCGGTTCAACGAGTGCAGTGGGTAATCGACTCGTTCGCTGTTCTTCTCATCATTGCGATAGGCGCGATCGCATATAACTGGACCATCGGGATAACAGCGGGCGTCTTTGCCGCGCTGTCTCCCCTGCTAGCGCTCTATGCAGCGACGCCTGGTGCGGATGTTCCGACCAACTGGTTAATCCTAACGGCCATTTTGCTGTTGGTCTTAGCTTATAAACGGAAGTCTGCCTGGTACGCGATCGGAGCAGGTGCACTGTTGGGGTTGTCGTGCTGGTTTCGTGTGAATCCTCTGATGATGTTTGTCGTGTGGGGCATTGCACTTTACTTCCTCGTAACCGCAACCAGGATATTTCGTGTGCGACTCGCCGCGCTTGTTGTCGCTGCATGTGTGTTGGTTATAAGTCCGCTAATCGTGAGGAACCTCATTGTCTTTTACCCTGAAATCGCGCCGACTGGTCTAAACATTGGTTGGAACTTGCTGGCGGGGATAGGCGACACCGAACGCGGAGCTGAGTTTGGAGCTCCATGTTGCGATGCACTGATCATCGAGCAGGATCGACGCGCGATGGGCCTGCCACCTGATGCTCCACTTAGTCTCGACTATCCTGATGGCATCCGTCGCGATCGCGAAAGGGGGCGGCGAGCGCTAGCGATCATAAAAGCACATCCGGTTTGGTATGCCGGTGTCATGATCAAGCGAGCCCTGTCGCACTTCAAGCTCGCTGGGAAGCCGGCACCGAGTGTCGGAAGTGCGGGCATAAACGTCACCAGTGCTAAATGTTTATCTCCGGCTTCTCAATTTATCCCGCTGTCAACCGCCGTGAACGTGCTCGGCTCAATCCAGAGTGTCATACGGTACACTGCGCTTATCTTCATGCTTCTCGGAATTTGGGTTGGGCTTCGCACTGATTGGAGAACAACCGCACTTCTCCTCGCGACGATACTCTACTTTCTAGCCACTCTTGCGGTTGGGCATTCCGAGATTCGATACGGATTGCCGATGCAGTCGCTGCTGATTGTATTTCAGGCGGTCGGATTCTGTGCTGTAGTCGCGCGATTCAGAAGGCGAACTCGTTCTGATTAGAAAATGGCAAAGGGGGTACACCGGACGGTGGCGGATTATCGAGTCGCTGGTCCAATAAATCTGTTTCAGGATCAAAGCCGCGAACCTGCGGATACGCACACCACAGAGACGCGGAGAACACAGAGGTTGCACAGAAAAGAAGCGTCTCCCGCAGCCGGTACCGCGCGGTGGTACTGACTCCTTTCGGTTTGCCGGAGCGCGTCTGCTATTTTGCGGTTGATCGTGACAGCGAGTGGGACTTAACTTTTCGCTCGGGTGAAAAGCGGTAGCGGAACAAGTTTGATGTGAACTCCAGCACTGCTTTCGGCTTTACGAATGATCCGCGCGCATCATTCGCGATGAAATGGACCGGAGTTTCACCGATTTTTAGTCCTAATTCGCGCGCGCGAATCACTATCTCTGCGTCAGCAAACCAGTCGTCTGACTGGAGATTCAGTAGCTCGTATTTATCGCGCCGAATTATTTTTGGTTTCGAATTGATATCACGAACGGTAAAGCCAAAGAGCAGTCGAAAGAGAGCGTTGTAAACGAACGAAATGAAACGCCGGTAAATGCCATCGTCACGTACGACTCGATAAGTTTTTGTCAGATCCAGACCTTCTAATTCGCATTTCAACAGGCAAGCTACGATCGACTCCGGCGGGAACTGTCCATCTCCATCAATCACGCCAATGTATGTTCCGCGCGCCGCATCGAGGCCCATGCGCATGTCCCAACCCATCATCCCCTGCTTGGGTCTGACTACGGTCCGAATGTTAGTAGACCGCTCCGCCAACTCTCTTACAACCTGCGGCGTCTGGTCGTCGGTGCCTTCGATGTAGTTACCGACGAGAACCAATTCCCATGAGAAATTGCACCGCGAAAGAGTTCGCTGTAATCGTTCTACAAATGGAATAATGTTTTCGCCGCTGCGATAGCAGAGAACAACGAGTGAAAAATGCGGATCGGCCACGCGGGGATAGTATATGTATCCAGATGCGAGAGCAATGTCGGTAACTGGTTGAATCAGGCATGGTGCGAATACTAATTACTGGCGCTTCATCGAGCGTTGGAGTGGCAATCACACGTCGTCTGTTGAAGCAGCCAGACGTAGAGATTTGGTGCGGTCGCCATCAAACACCAATCGACATCACTGACAACAGGCTGCAGGTGATCGATCTCGACCTCGAGTCTGATCTACACGCGGCATTATCTGGTCGTGAGTTCGATATGGTCATCCATTGCGCCGCGATAACTCATGCCGTTGATGAGCGACGCTACTGGCCAATCAATGTCGACGCAACAACGCGACTGGCTGGTGCCGTTCGCGCGAATGGCTGTCGTAACGTTGTCTTCATCAGCACTCGCTGTGCGACTGCTGCTGCGGGAGTGTACGGTGCATCCAAACTGGCCGCGGAGCAGGAACTCCAAAAGTTCGACTGGGAGAGTCTGCTTATTATTCGTCCAGCTGAAATCTATGGAGCAAACAGTCGTGAAGGAATCGATGAGATGATCGCCACTGCGTGTAAGTGGCGAGTGGTACCGGCGTTGTTCGGTGATTCGCATGTACGATTCGCTCCGATCCATATCGATGACTTCGGTAGGCTTGCGACTGAACTGATTCTCAGGCGGCGCGAGGGAGTGAACATCGAACATCTCTGTGGACCGGAAGATCTAACGGGTGGTGCGCTGGCCCTTCGCATCAGCCGGCATTGTGGCGCGTTGCCGGTGCCGATTTGGTGGCCATTAATAGCGGTTACGATTAGAACACTTCACCGACTTGGATTCTCTAAAGTTAAGCCCGACCAATTAAAGCGTTTGATAGGCAAGAAAACAGCAACTGCCGAAAGTAGCAAGACAAACAGTGCAGGTCTTCGACGTTTCTTGCTGCAACGGTAGGCAACTCTCTGCGAACCTCTGCGTGCTCTGCGCCTCCGCGTTTTGAAAGCAAGTTACGACAGAATCAAGAGATGAGAGATTCAGAACTGACGCCTTCATGGGTTTATTGAACATGTCGTAACTTGCCTTCAAACGCAGAGCCGCAGAGCAAGCAGAGGCTCGCAGAGAGTTGAACGAATCGAGACGACTACGTAGATTCCTGGAGAACCGTCGGCTAAGATGTTGTCGAAACAATGCCAGCTTCAGTGAACATAGACACGCCTGCCAGCGCGCTTCCAAAAGAGATGATGGAGCATACGTATCCGATTCTCTTTCAGGTGGAGCAGGCGCATTGGTGGCACGTTGGCCGACGAAAGATTATCGCGAGTTTTGTAGAAGAGATTTGTAGCCGTGTGAAGGATCGCAAACCGCGGATTCTCGACGTCGGATGTGGGACCGGTGCAAACTTGCTGTTGCTTTCACAGTATGGCGACGCAGAAGGTGTCGACATCTCGGATGATGCGCTGGAGTTCTGTCGAGAGCGCGGTTTGCAGAAAGTGAAGAGTGGCAGCGCGGAACAGCTTCCGTACGAGGATGCTTCGTTTGACTTAGTCACGGCCCTGGATGTCGTCGAACACCTCGATGACGATCTCGCCGGGCTAAAAGAAATGAGACGAGTACTAAAGCCCGGCGGTCGCGCGCTGATCTTTGTTCCCACCTTTATGTTCCTTTGGGGCTTGCAGGACGACGTAAGCAATCACCGCCGACGATATCGAATGTCGCAACTCGAACGTGTAATGGCTGAAGCGGGCTTCGAAGTTGAGCGTTCGACTTACGTCAACATCACGTTTTTCATGCCCATCCTTTTGATCAGGCAGTTGATGAAGCTGACAGGCATCAAGGCACAAAGCGAAAACAACATCAATGTTCCTGCCCTGAACGGGCTTCTCGGTTCATTGTTAGCCGCTGAGCGAATCCCACTTCGATACATGAATCTGCCGTTTGGCGTGTCGGGGATTTGTGTTGCACGCCGAAAAGAGAACTGAAGCTCTTTCATTTTTCTGTTGTCTGCACTCAATTGTGTGAGCAAACAGTCAGTACCGAAAGGCGGTAGCGTCGGGTCGCCGTTCATTACGCACGATGTCGAATGTTAGCGCTGGCAGACCCGACGCTACCGCGTTTCGGTACTGACTGCTCCAACTAGTCCGATTGCTACGTGCTTCATAATCGTTCCATCATTTGCTTTGGTGGTGAAGATTGGTGGTACCACCACCCGCACTCTAAATATCACTTGATGCGTCGCTTTGCGCGCGCTGGTAATCGCGTGATCTTTGTTAACTCCATCTCAATGGGACTCGCTTCTCTCAATAACAAAGATCTAATCCCTCGAATAACTAGAAAACTTAAGAGCTATGCAAAGCTCGCGCGGACGACGGAAGAAGGCGTCACTGTCGTATCACCGGCAGTGGTTCCATTCTTTGGAAGTGGTTCCGTGCGGGCTGTCAACAAGCGATTGTTGTCTGCTCAAATCGGATCGCTGGCGCGCGCGAAAGGATTGACGCGTCCAGTTCTCTGGATTGCGATCCCGACCGCCGTCGAGATGATAGGCAACCTCGGTGAGTCGCTGGTTGTTTACCAGGTGTCTGATAAGTACGACGCGAATACAATGGACCACGCAACCGATCCGCAGTTGATTCGTGAGTTACATCAAAAGGCGATCGCAAAAGCGGACCTTATCTTTTACTCGAGTCGCAAACTATTGGCTGACGCAACCGAAGGACTAGAGCGATCGCATTTGCTGGAGCAGGCAGTTGATTTCGATCACTGGTCCCGGGTTCAAAAGCTAACACCTGCTCCGGAGGTGGCTGATATTCCAAGACCGCGAATCGGTTACTTCGGCGCAATTGAACCGTGGTTGGTTGATCAGGAGTTGATTAAACTTGCTGCCCGCGAACGGCCCAACTGGAATTGGGTCTTCATCGGCAACAAATCACGCGGCCTGGACATCGAAGCGCTCCCTAATACCAATTTTTTGCCGGCAGTTCCGTACAATGAACTGCCTTCGTTCGCCGCCGGATTCGACGTTTGCGTGCTGCCGTGGGAAACTGAGCAGGCTTTCACGAGTTACGGTTCAGCTATCAAAGTGCGTGAGTATCTCGCGAGCGGCAAGCCAGTTGTCATCTCGCCGTTGCCGGAATATGAGTCCATGAGTGATGTGCTTCGGATCGCGCGCTCGCGTGCCGACTTCTTAAAGCTCGTCGACGACGCACTTCAAGAGAGTGACCCGGCGGCGGCGGCAAAACGCCAAGCGGCGGTTGCGAACGGAACCTGGGACGCGCGCGCCGAGTGGGTTAGCGATTTACTCGACCGGAAGCTGAAAGAAAAAGAGGTGTGATCTGATTGTAGGGGCGGCCCTCCGCGGCCGCCCGACCCGCTGAATCGAAAAGTTATCGGGTGGCCACGGAGGGCCGCCCCCACCAATCAGCTCACCAACGAAATAAGTTGAAGCAAGTACTTCACAACCGAAAAACCGGACGACCTTTTGTCGCCGAAGTTCCCGTCCCGGCGATACAGGCCGGGCGCGTCATGGTGCGAACCGTCGCATCGTTGATCAGCGCCGGCACTGAACGGGCCGCAGTTGAGCTTGTGAGCAAAGGATTGATCCAGGAAGCCCGACAACGTCCCGATCTCGTGAAGGCGGTTGTTTCGAAAGTGAAGAGTGAAGGACTGCTAAACACCATTGGCGCGGTGCGCGACAAGATGGCTGCGTCACAAGCCCTCGGCTACAGCGCAGCGGGAATCGTCACCGGAGTCGCTCGCGACGTCGAAGAATTTAAACTTGGAGATCGCGTCGCCTGTGCCGGAGTCGGTTTCGCATCGCATGCGGAGGTTATTTCAGTTCCGAAAAACTTGTGCGTGGGGTTACCTGCGAATGTTCCTTTTGAAGCAGGCGCATTTGGAACGCTCGGAGCAATCGCGTTACAGGGCGTGCGTTTGGCAGTGCCGACGCTTGGAGAGTCGATCGTCGTGATTGGGTTGGGACTGGTGGGCCAGTTGACGCTGCAGTTATTGAAAGCGAATGGCTGTCGCGTTTTTGGGCTCGACCTTGATCGTTCACGCGTTGAGCTCGCGCGTAATCTTGGCGCAGATGATGCCGCGGTTTCAGACGATGACGCGCCGAAGTCGATCGAATGTTGGACGCGCGGTCGAGGCGCCGATGCTGTCTTGGTAACTGCCGCCACTGAGTCGAGTCAGCCGGTGGAACTGGCAGCGAAAATCTCTCGAATGAAGGGACGCGTAGTTGTCGTTGGCGCAACCGGCCTGGACATTCCTCGCCAGCCGTTTTACCTGCGCGAACTGTCGTTAACGATCTCGATGTCGTATGGACCAGGGAGATACGATCCGGATTACGAGGAGCACGGCCACGATTATCCTTTCCCGTATGTTCGTTGGACTGAACAACGAAATATCGAAAGCTTTCTCGATCTTGTAGGTCAAAAACGAATCGATGTCGACAAGCTCATCAGTCACAGATTTCCAATTGAAGACGCGGAACGCGCATATCAGTTGATCTCGGGTGCCGCCAACGAACCGTATCTCGGCGTTGTGCTCAAATATGATCCTGACTCAGCGCTCCAGTCACGCATTACTCTTACGAGCGATGCTCCGCAACGAGCGAACAAAGAAGACAAGGTCGGCGTGGGAGTTGTTGGTGCCGGCGGTTACCTGCAAAACATCTTGCTGCCGCAATTCAAGACCGTCGGTGTTGCATTTCGATCCATCGCAACCGCGTCAGGCGTGTCAGCTCATGACGTTGGAAAGAGATTTGGGTTCGCGGAAGCAGTCTCGACGGCGGACGAAGTCATCACCGACCCTTCAGTCAATCTGTTGGTTGTTGGAACTCGACACGATCTACATGCGGAGTTGGCAATCAAGGCGTTGGGTCTCAACAAACACGTCTTTGTTGAGAAGCCTCTTGCGTTGAGTGAAGACGAGCTGTCGGCGGTACTCGATGCCGCCATCAACTCTTCGGCTCAACTGATGGTCGGTTACAACCGTCGTTTTTCTCCACTGGCAAGACAAGCCAAAAGTTTCTTTGAGGGACGAAACGCTCCGTTGTCGATCGTCTATCGTGTGAATGCCGGGCGAATTCCCAAGGACCACTGGCTTCAGGATCCGGTGCAAGGCGGGGGCAGAATCATCGGCGAGGTTTGTCACTTCGTCGATTTCATGGAATACATCACGGGAGCCTTACCGGTTTCCGTTTTTGCCGAGTCAGTGAAGGGAGACAATGCGCTCAGGCTGAATGATGATTCTGTGCTGGTGACTTTGCGATTCGCCGACGGCTCGAATGGAAGTATCGCGTATCTCGGTGAGGGCGACCGTGCACTGGCGAAAGAGCGCGTTGAGATCTTTGGCGCCGGCAGGTCGTTCGTGATCGACGACTTTCGCCGGGGGATTGGCTACAAGGACGGTCGTGAAGAACAAACGACACTGCGAGCGCAGGACAAGGGGCAACTGGATGAAGTGCGCGCCCTTTGCGAGAGTATTTTGAAACGCGATGCCGCTCCGATTACTTTGGAAGAACTCGCAGTCACCAGCCTGACAACCTTCCGCATTCTCGATTCGCTTCGAACGGGACAAAGAGTAGACATCTGATAGTTAACCCTCGGCGTAACCCTGCGATCTCTGTGCTTCTCTGTGTGCTCTGCGTTTTTAAATGTGTGTGTCCCAAAACTTAACGCGCCAGAAAGTAACGCAGAGTACGCAGAGACGCAGAGACCTGAAAAGCGCCGAAGAGAAGTACAGAACGTAACCTCGCATGTGTGGAATAGTAGGAATAGTTAGCCTCGACGCTGAACGATACATTCCTTCGATGCTCGAACGCGTTGCACATCGCGGTCGTGATGATGAAGGTGTCTGGGTATCGGAAGTAGTCGATCAGCTGGGACGCAAGGTCTGCCTGGGCCATCGGCGTCTCGCGATCATCGATACGAGTGCGGCCGGTCACGAGCCGATGCTCTCGCCTGACGGTCGCTATGTCATCACGTTCAATGGCGAGATCTACAACTATCGTGAGCTCCGTGACCAACTCGCTTCGCGTGGTCACGTATTCGAGACCGACACCGACACGGAAGTTCTACTCGCTGCATTTGCTGAATGGAAAGCTGAGTGTCTGCCGAAGCTGAATGGCATGTTTGCATTCGCCATTTGGGATAAACAAGAGCGGACGTTGACGCTCGCGCGTGATCACGTGGGGATAAAACCGCTCTACTATAGTCACACTCCATCCCGTTCATTCATCTTTGCTTCTGAAATTAAGGCAATTCTTGCGACTGGTTTGCTGAAGCCGCAGTTGGACACGGAGAGTCTTCATCAGTTTCTGACTTTTCTGTGGGCCCCCGATCCAAACACGCTGTTCGCCGGCGTGAAAACCGTCCCGCCCGGTCACGTGCTGACGTTCAAGAACGACGAAACAAAACTCGATCAATGGTGGGACGTGTCGTTCGATTCGATCGAAGAAGGTCGAGACGAGGCATGGTGGCAGGAACGGGTCCTCGAAACGTTGGATCGAGTTGTGAAGATGGAGATGGTTGCTGACGTGCCGCTCGGTGCTTTCCTATCCGGTGGCCTTGATTCTTCCGGCATCGTCGCGATGATGCAGCGCCACAGTAACGGCCGCGCGATCGACACTTACACGGTCGGCATCGAACGATCCGATCTGCGCTACGACATCATTCCCGACGATGTTCGTTGGGCGCGTCGAGTGAACGAACAGCTCGAGACTAACTATCGCGAGATCATGCTCAACCCCGAAGTCGCTGAATTATTGCCAAAGCTCGTGTATCACATGGAAGAGCCCCCAATCGACATGGCGATTCCGAGTTATTTGATTTCCCAGGCGGCGCGCGAGTCGTTGACAGTGATGTTGTCGGGAATGGGTGGCGATGAGGTGTTTGCTGGATATCCGCGTCAGATGGCGATGCAAATCGCATCTGCGTTTGATCCAGTGCCCGACTTATTACGCCGACCGTTGATGAAAACCGTGGCTGAAGTTCTACCAGGAGGCCTGCCCGGCAGACTTACTGCGCCGCTACGTAACGCGAAGAAGTTCGCGCGCAGCGCGGCGCTCGATTTCGAAGACCGATATCTAGGTTACGGTACTTACTTCACTGATAAAGCAAAGCAGCGGCTCTACACGGATGAGTTACGGGAACAAACAAGTGGGCTGGATGCTTATGCCGCTCATCGTAACTACTTTTCAAAGGTGAGGAACGTCGATCGACTCAACCAGTTGCTTTACGTGGATCTCAAAACATTTCTGCCGTGTCTGAATTTGTCGACTACTGACAAGACTTCGATGGCGGTGAATCTTGAAGTGCGCGTGCCCTTTCTCAATCGGGAAATGATCGAGATGGCCGCGCGCATGCCCCCGCGACTGAAGCTTCGCGGTCTGAAGCGAAAATACATTCTCAAGCGCGCGCTCGAGAACGTTTTGCCGCGCGATGTTGTTTGGCGAAAGAAAGCTGGATTCGGTGCCCCGATACGCTCCTGGCTCCGTGGGCCATTGTTGCCAATGGTGAACGAGTTGTTATCGGAAGAGTCTGTCGGTCGTAGAGGTTTGTTTCGTCCCAAAGAAGTTAGACGCGTCGTTGATACGAACTTCTCAGGGCGGGAAGACAACAACTTGCAAGTGTTTCAGCTGATGGGTCTAGAACTATGGCACCGTGAGTTTATCGACTAAGTCTCAATGGATCCATTTCCCAGCAAAAACAGTCAGTACCGAAACGCGGTAGCGTCGGGTCCAGTTCCGATTGAGAGCTCGGAATACAAACTAGGACCCGACGCTACCGCGTTTCGGTACTGACTGTTTTTGCTAGGGAATTGAAGGAAACCTACCGGAAGACGGGAATTTTACGGGTATATTCCTGGGTGTAAAACATTGACAGTCACGCCTTAGGACGTGCTACTCTGCATCTGGCTGGCTCATCTTCGCCAGATGCCCTTTCAACTCGCCCCACCAGCGAGAAAAACTCCCAACAATGATTTCTAAAGAAGAGATTATCTTAGGTTCTATCGAGCACGTTCAGCCCGCCGGAATGTGCCACGAAATCGTCTGCCTGCTGGCCGAGGACGATAAAGCTCTGCGCCGATATCTCGAGGTTGTTTTAGAACGTGCGGGTTACAAAGTTGAGCCGGCGGCGGATGGGTTGGAGGCGATGAAGATTCTGCTGAACAAGCGAATCGACATCGTGATCACAGATGCAGTGATGCCGAATGTTAACGGCGCGCAATTGTGTCGGTTTATCAGAAGTAATGAAGCGTTAAAGCGTTTGCCGATCGTGTTGCTGAGCGCTCTTGATCGAAAGAACACTGGCCCTGAGACTGAACAAGCCAATGCTTTCCTTGCGAAGCCCGTGTCCCCCGAGGATCTGCTACAGACACTCGCCTTAGTCGTGAATCGTAAATCGTAAATCGGACTTGCGGCGATCGATTCACGATTCAATATTCGATTCACTATTCACGATTTAGACCGCGACGCCTTTATTAACTATCAACTGATCAAGCGCCGTGAATGGAATTCCCTGTGCGGCTGCGACTGCCTCATACGTGCAATGGCCGGCGTAAGTATTAACGCCTTCCTTCAAACCCTGATCACTGCTGATTGCCTGCATGAAACCTTTATTCGCAAGTTTCAGCGCATAAGGTAGCGTCGCGTTTGTGAGTGCGAATGTCGAAGTGCGCGGCACCGCGCCCGGCATGTTTGCCACGCAATAGTGCAGCACTCCTTCCACGTAATAGGTCGGATTCGAATGCGTGGTTGGATGTGTAGTCTCTATGCATCCACCCTGGTCAACTGCTACGTCGACGATCACTGCGCCATTCGGAACGTCTTTCAACATGCTCTTGGTAACTAATTTCGGAGCAGCGGCGCCTGGCACCAGGACAGCGCCGACGATTAGATCCGCTTGAGAGATCGCATCGTGAATCATGTAAGCGCTGGAAGCGAGCGTGGATATTTTTGATAAGAAGATGTCGTCGAGTTCGCGCAATCGATCGAGGTTGTTGTCGATGATTGTCACGTGTGCGCCCATGCCGACGGCAATCTTTGCAGCGTTCGTGCCTACAACACCTCCGCCGATGATCACAACGCGAGCTGCGGGCACACCCGGAACGCCTCCCAACAGGATCCCGCGTCCGCCGCTCATCTTCTCCAAATAATGTGCGCCGACTTGAATCGCCATGCGACCTGCAACTTCAGACATCGGTGTTAACAGCGGCAAAGTGCCGCGCCGGTCCGTAATCGTTTCGTAAGCAATGCCGGTGACTTTGCGGTCGATCAACTGTTTGGTGAGTTCGTGATCTGGAGCGAGGTGCAGGTACGTGAAAAGTAGCTGGCCTTCGCGCATACGTGGATACTCAGGCGCGATTGGCTCCTTTACTTTCACAATCATGTCTGCGGTTTTCCATACGTCGTCTGCTGAGTCGATCAATCGGCCGCCTGCACGTTGATAAAGTGCGTCCTCAAAACCGGAACCCTCTCCGGCACCCTTCTCGACTATTACCTGGTGTCCAGCATCTGTCAGCGCCCGCACTCCGGCTGGTGTTAATCCAACACGATACTCGTTGTCTTTGATCTCTTTAGGCAGTCCAACAATCACGATGATCCTCCGCGGGATTAGAAACTTTCAAAGGCAGTAGGTTTTATTGAGGCGATTCGGTATCGATTTGCGCTCGTTGCAGTTTTCCGCTGAAGTCGACGTAGATCGATTTCCACTCTGAAAAGATGTCGAGCACTTGTGTTCCCGCTTCGCGGTGACCATTACCGGTGGCTTTTGTTCCGCCGAACGGCAGGTGGACTTCGGCGCCGATCGTCGATGCGTTGACGTAGAAGATGCCGGTGTAGAGTTCGTTCATTGCGTGGAATGCCCGGTTTACATTCTGAGTGTAAATCGCTGCCGACAGGCCGTAACGAACACCATTCGCGACTTCAATTGCTTCGTCGAGCGAATTAACCGGAATCACTGTGGTGACCGGTCCGAAGATCTCTTCCTGGGCGATTCGCATGTCAGCCGTTGCATCGCTGAATACAGTCGGCTCGATGTAATACCCGTGCGCATAGTCGCCGCGCGTCAATCGCTTGCCGCCGCATGAGAGTTTCGCGCCGTCTTCGTTCTTACCGATGCGAATGTAGTTCATCACCTTTTCGACCGCATCGGCATTAATCAGCGGTCCCACATCAGTTTTTGGATCGGCTCCGTTGCCGACCCGCAACGATTTCGTTTGCTCCACCAGCTTGTTTACAAATTGACGATAGACTTTCTTGTGGACCACCAACCGCGATGAAGCGGTGCAACGTTGACCTGATGTACCGAAGGCGCCCCAAATGGCGCCTTCAATAGCTAAATCGATATCCGCGTCGTCCATCACGATGATCGCGTTCTTTCCACCCATCTCGAGTGAACAGATCGCGTTTCGTTCAGCGCAGGCTGAAGCAACGATCCTTCCGGTTTCGGTTGAGCCAGTGAATGAGATCAAACGAAGCGCGGGATGATTTGTCATTCCCGCGCCGACAGTCTCGCCATAACCTGTTACGAGATTCACAACTCCGCCGGGGATCCCGGCCTCTTCGCAAGCCTTGACGAGGTTGTAACTCGAAAGCGGAGTGTCTTCAGCGGGTTTAAGTACGACAGTGTTGCCGCAGATGAGCGCAGGAATGAGTTTCCATGAGGGAATCGCCATTGGGAAATTCCACGGGGTGATCAAGCCGCAAAGTCCGACCGGCTGGCGAACGCACATCGCAAACTTATTGCGCATTTCAGCGGGTGTAGTGAACCCGTGAAGCCGGCGCCCCTCGCCAGCTGTGTAATACGTACAATCGATCGCTTCCTGGACGTCGCCACCCGCTTCCTTCAGAACCTTTCCCATCTCGCGAGTCATGTCAGCAGTAAATCGACTCTTGTTGCCCATGAGAATCTCGCCTAAACGAAACAGCAACTCGGCACGACGTGGCGCCGGAATATTTCGCCAGCCTTCAAACGCTGCTTGTGCTGCGTTGACCGCGTCGTTTACGTCTTCACTGTTCGAAAGCGGAAAACGGCCAACGATGTCGCGCGTGTCTGCAGGGTTAATGTTCTCGAACATTTCGCCTGACTGACTCGCGACCCATTGGCCGCCGATATAGTTCTGGTAAGTCTTAACTCCCGAGCGCGATGCGCTGCGGTTAGTTTGTTTTGTCGACGTCTTGGAAACAGCTCTCTTTGCCTGCGCCATATGTTCTATTGATAAGTGAACTGAACGATGCGCGAAACCGGGCGCTCACCTTTAGCATCTCTCTGAACAGCAGCGACGTTCAGCACAATCGGATCTCCCGGTTTTAGCGCGCTGACTACGCGTTGGAAATCAGCGAGCGAAGCCAAGGGAACGCGATTGATTCGAGTGATCACTTCGCCTTCGTTCAAGGCTGGTTGTCCTGACGCAGGGTTTCGCACTTCAGCGACGAGCCCGCTTGGATCGATCTCTTTGATGTAAAGACCTTTTACACCACTGAGATGCTTGTCATTGGCTAATTGCGGAGTCAGTTCAGCGAGTGTGATTCCAAGATGGAGGCCATTACCTTTCGGAGGTACTTCCTTGGGTTCTGCTTTTGGTGAGTCGTCAGTCGGGCCGAGAATCGACAGCTTTGGTCGCTCGCTCAACACAACTTCGACGGTATGTTTTTCCAGCTTGCCATCGACGTCACGCAGAAATGAGAGGGTCGCGCTTTCACCAACGCCAGCGCCGGCTACTTTCTGAATCAACTCCTGCGCGTTGGCGACGGGAACACCCTGGAATTCAACAATAATATCGTTCGGCTGCAAACCAGCCTTCGCAGCCGGAGTCGGCTGATCGTTCTCCCGGGGTGTAACTGAGGTAATGATCGCGCCCTTCGCTGCCGCCATGCCGTAGACTTTTGCAAATTCTTCGTGAACGGAATCCAGAGTCACACCGAGGTAGCCGCGCTTAACTCTTCCGAACGTGATTAGCTGCTTGTAAACGAAATTAGTTTCGTTCGCAGGAAGAGCAAATCCAATCCCGTTGTAATCACCGGTTGATGTGGCGATCTGTGAATTCATTCCGATCACTTCGCCACGCATGTTAACAAGTGGACCACCGCTGTTGCCGCGATTGATCGCCGCGTCGGTTTGGAGAAAGCGTTGGAAGTTGGTGAAGAAGGGACTTTCGCGTTCTTTCTTCGAGATGATGCCCGCAGTAACTGTTTGGTCCAATCCGAATGGTGAGCCCATCGCAAGCACCCAGTCACCAACTTGCGCAGCGTTGGAGTCACCCAGTGTTACCGTCGGAAGATTTCCTTGCGGATCAATTTTGATCACTGCAACATCTGTCTCTGAGTCAATGCCGATAACACGTCCGCGATACTTTTCACCTGACTGAAGACCGACGATGATGCGGGTCGCGTCGTCGATCACGTGTTCGTTCGTCAGAATGTATCCCTTCGCGTCTACGATGAAACCGCTTCCGACACCACGTGTGGGACGTCGTTGACGACGAAACATGTCCAGGAGCGGATTGTTGTTTGAATCTTCTTTATCTTCATTGTCGCGATCCGCAACATCGGTTGAAGTCTGCAATGTCTCGATGTTTACAACAGCGGGTTCGACACGTCGCGCAATCTCAGCAAAGGAGGCTGACAGTGCTTCGGGAGCACGAGCAATTTGAAGATCGTTCTGGGCGACAGTTGGGCGTCCGGAAAGCATTGCGCCAATGCCAATGCCAGCTACTAGACAGGCGACGGCGAGGGCAGCGATCCAGATTCGGAGTTTGCGCAAAATGGCGCGTTCGGGAGCGGAAGAGTTGTCGTTCGACAGGTCAAACATAATTCACCACCTTCGGGATATCGGCCAGGGGCATTGAGCTCCATACGCTGAATTGGCACGATGGGCGTGGTGACAATCCGCAGCGTCCGGAAAGGGCTAGAGTATAGGCTAAAGGGACGTTACGGGCAAAAATTCAGAGCTGAGGGATGAATGATGAGGGAGGAAGGCGTCCGGGCTGGCAGAGACCACCGACTTTATGGGGCTGGTGCATCAATTTCGACCTGTAGGCCCCCCCAGAAAGTCGGTCGCGCGAAGCGCGGGGAGGGGATGCTGTGCGCTAGGTCGTAGGTTGAAATTAAAGAACCACCGACATAAAGTCGGTGGTCTTAAAGGTATACCGCTCTGGAAGAAGGCGATGAGATGAAGCGCACCACGATTCTCACATTCTTTGCCTCGACTCTTTTTCTAGTTGTTCCTCTCGGGTCGACGATTGGTAATTCGCCTTTACAGCGCGTCGAACAGAAGAAATGTCCAACCATAGAAGTTAAAGGCCCGAGGCGACGCAAAGGATCGAAGGCAATCATCTATCGTGCTCGGATCAAAAACCTTCCTAGCGGAGCGCGAAGGATCTTCAACTGGTCGATCGAAGGGGCGGAGATCCTTACGGGTCAGGGTACCGATTCGATTAAAGTGCAACCGTTCGGTGGGGAGGTGCGAGCAACGGTAATGGTTGAGAGCCGCAGCGAGTGTGAACCAACTCAAGCCTCCAGGGTTACTGAAGTAACTTACATCGTCGGCTGCAGCCTGCCGCCGTTCATCAATGCCGTTGAATTGGCACCTTCATCCATTGTGCGCCCGTGTTCTGAAGGAAAACGATCCGAAACCTGCGCCGCAACCGGCAACTTGGTCGAGGTCACAGCCGACGCGCCCGAGGATGCACCGCACGTTGAGTTTCTCTTTACGTGGTCAGTAACAGCTGGTCGTTTGATTAGTAGTGAAGGTCGCAGAGTTACGTGGGATTTATCTGGCGTGCCAAAAGGAACGTACACAGTGACGGTTGAGATGAATGACGGGAATCAACACACCGCGACCGCTTCTGCCACTCTAACGGTTTCTGACTGTACCGACTGTAAGCCAAGTAATTAACGTCAAGAGACCACCGACTTTATGTCGGTGGTGGTTCAACTTCGACCTACCCGACCCGCCTCAGAAGGTCGGCGCGCGAAGCGCGCCGAGGAGGCGCTGGGCTCGGTCGTAGTTTGAAATTAAAGAACCACCGACACATAAAGTCGGTGGTGTTCTGCGCCTCCGGATTCTACGGACGCAATAAAACCTTCATCACACCTTTCGCCGCCGCGCGTGACATTGCATGGACGCCTTCACTCAACGGATACTCTTCACTGATCAAACTATCGACATCAATCGCATCTTTCTTCAGCAAATCAATTGCAGGTGCAAAGCGGCCACAACGAGAGCCGATGATGCTGATCTCATCAACAACCACGCGCGATGCTTCAACTTCAGTCGCGCCGTGAAATGTCGACTTCAAAACAAGCTTGCCTTTCGGTTTCAGCAGATTGAGCGCGAGTGCGAACCCTGACTCAGAACCCGACGCTTCGACGACAACATCGAACTCTCGAGATCTTTTTGCGGCCTGTTTTGCTGTTACCGTTTCAATCCCGCGACGCGCAGCGATCTTCAGTTTGTTGGAATGCTTGCCGATCAAAACTGTATCCGCTCCTGTCAGCGCCACCACTTGAGCCGAAAGCAAACCAAGCTTGCCATCGCCAACCACTGCCACTCGATCAGTTTGCGAAATTGAAACCCGTTCCAGGATTCCACCGGCCGCAGCAAGTGGTTCTGTGAACACCGCATGTTCATCAGCGATCTTCGCGGGTACCTGAAGCAGATTCACTGTTGGTAGTCGCAGAAATTCAGCGTGCGCACCATCGCGTCCGACAATTCCCAGAACTGTTCGCGATGGACAGTGGCGTGGATCGCCGCCGCGACAAAGATCGCAACGTCCACAGCCAGCGTTTATCTCTCCGACCACGCGCTTACCGATTAATCGATCGTCAGCAGCCTCTTCAACGACTCCAACAAACTCATGTCCGATTGTTCCGGAGAAACCTGCATAGCCTCGGGCGATTTCGAGATCGGTATTACAAATGCCGGAGAGCAGCACGCGTACGAGTGCTTCACCGCCGGGTTCTGGTTTTTCGATGTTCCGGAGTGAGAGACGTTTCTTGTTTATGCGGAGGGCCTTCATCGGGAGAACAGGGAAAAGAAATCATCGGTCATATATCATTTGATATTTAAGAATTATCATTTCAGAAACCACCGACTTCATGTCGGTGGAGTTTCAATGTTGACCTAACTCAATGCTGGCCAAAACCGGCGCGCGGAGCGCGCCGGGAGGAAGTGAAATACTTCGTCTAGGTGGAAATTGAAAGACCACCGACATGAAGTCGGTGGTGTCTGTTCGAATAACAATTCTCAAATATCAAATGATAATTGCCCAATGATTTCTTTCCGCTTGTCTCACTAGAACGATCTGCTTCGCGTGTAGGCATTCTGCGGTGTGAGTTCAATCGTCTGTTTCTCGCGGGTGACTGTTACTGGAAGGCGCCATTCAACTTCTTCATCGCCCGACAATTTCGCGTGCAGCCACCAATTGCCAGGCGCAAGCACGACCGTTCCGTAACCCTGCTGATCGAGTCGAGCGTTAATTGGTGTCCGGCCCTTCATCCGTTCCTTCAAAAAGTCTTCGAAGCGTTTGCCGGCGCGTGGCTCGGTGAAGAATTCGTGCCTGACCGCGACGATGTCCACCGGATAAATATCAACAGGAACATCAAGACGCGTGGCGCCGATATCTGGAATGCTCTTGAGAACAATCTGTACTTTCGAGCCGGAGTCATCGGTCGCAACTTCCGAATCCGAAGCGGGCAGTTGTTTGTAGATAAACCAACCGGCGAGCACCAGCAGCGCGACGAGTGCAACTCGCAAAAAGACAATCGCGAGCGCGCGGGTAATGCTCTTAGTTGCTGGCGGCGATGGAGATTGAAGGTTCATTTACTTCTCAGGTCGCGCACGAATGTGACGAGCCCGTTGACCTCTGCTTCCGACAATCTATCGGCGAACTTAGGCATACTTCCGCGGACGTTCCGACCGTTCATGATCGAATTGAAGATACGTTCCTCAGTCACGTCGTCCTGCCACTTTGGGTCGGTCAGATCGCGCGCGTGTGCGAATCTTGCCTTGGATGATTGCGCTCGCCCGTCCATACCATGGCACTTCGAGCACTGCTGCCGGTACAAAAGCTTAGCACTTCGCTGGAGAGGAGCTGCGATGCTTTTCGAAATAACGGGTGGAATCAACAGCAGCGCGGCAACAGTAAAACACGCGATCGAGGTAATTTTGGTTGCCATATGAGATCGTTCTCGGATCAAGTTGCTTGCCAGTCACCTTCAAGACGAATATATCGGAGATAGTGGATGAATGTCATTGGCGATTTGACGTGACGTTCGTGTTGGTGCGTGTGATTTCGTTGATCGTCCTTGATTTTCTAGACAAACCGAACGATCCACGAAATCACACCAACTGAACACAAACTCGTTAACTGAAGGAAGCGGTATCTTTGTTTTGACACGTGGAACTATCGCCAGTCTAAAATCTAAAATCGACAATCTTCAATGTTTTCTTGAAAGCTGCTTCAATGCGAAGTAAGCTCAGCAGGTAATTCAAACTTCCCCTGGAATGACAACCTCCGTGAAAGAAATCCAAATGGACAAGCTCCACGAAGAATGTGGCGTGTTCGGGATCTATGGTCATCCCGACGCTGCGCGTTTGACCTATCTCGGACTCTACGCGCTCCAACATCGCGGCCAGGAGTCATGCGGCATTGTCGCTTCCGACGGTAGCGAGTTGCGACTCGAACGCGCGATGGGTCACGTGTCGGAAGCATTCGATCAGTCGCATCTCGATCGATTGAAGGGCGCAAATGCGATTGGGCATGTCCGTTATTCGACGGCCGGGCACGTTTCG